>CAZWGG010000452.1:0-2055 GCA_964633305.1 uncultured Bacteroidales bacterium | reverse complement strand
CTGTTAACAGTAACTCATCATATAAAATACTCCCGTTTTACAACCAGGATGAAAGGGCTTATTATATCAAATAATGAATTTGATATAATAACTGAATTCAATGATTATGCAGAATACGAACAATCTCAGGAAAATTTGAAAATTAAAAAAACAGTATCAAATTATCAAAATAATGAAAAAATGAAAATTATAAACATTGTAGTAATTACCCAGGATGGAAAAGAAGTTTGTAACCGCCGAAGAATATTTAGTTATTATTCAGAAAAAACAGAGTAACCTTTAATGAAAAAAATTCCGGCATACACGGTATTAGAGATACTTATTGTAATTAGTATCACTGGATTTGTTTTAACATTAATCATAGGTATATATTCAAATATAAATCAATTTATCACTTCAATCAAATCAACTACAGAAGCAAGTTACGAGATATCCAGATTTTATTCAACCCTGAGAAAAGATTTTGAACAGGCAAAAACCATTAAAGGAAATAACAGGGAAATAATTATTAACGGATCAGATTATTTCGCCGACTATACGTTTACTGATAAAAAAGTAATATTCACAAAAAAGCCTGATATAGATTTTACAGATACATTTCATATTAATACAGGAAATATGCATATTGAATATATAAGCAAAAATTCAAGAATTATTAAAAAACTGGAATTCGAAATTCAATTCGCAAAAATGATTATTCCGGTAAATTTATTTAAAGAATATACTGACCTTTTCTATTATAAACAAAACATAGAATAGACTTATTGTATAGATATTAAAAACAATAAAATTAAAAAAGTGGGAATTACAATAAAAGATATAAAAAAAATACAGGAAAATGAGCCTCAAAACCAAAAGGCAAAAAAAACGAATGCAACTAAAAACGAGCAATTCCTGAAAAACATACTAAAAAAAGAACTAAATAATAAATTATCCGACAAACAAAAAGAATTCTTTTTCTCAGAATTACATATTTTATTATCGTCGGGTCTTGATATTGGTTCTTCGTTTAAAATAATTTTATCCCAAAAATCGAGCAAAAAGCTTAAGCAACAATTCGAGGGTATCTACAAAAAAATAATTAAGGGTGAAAGTCTTTCAGAATCCATAGTAAAAACAAATAGTTTTTCCGATTATGATTATTACAGCCTAAAAATAGGCGAAGAGAGTGGCAATATTAGCCAAATATTAAATGAACTGGGCAAATTTTACTCTAAAAAAGTGGCATTAAAAAGAATGCTCATCAATGCATTAACCTACCCAATAATAGTATTAGTTACTGCTGTTGGTGCTGTAATTTTCATGTTAAATTTTATTGTACCATTATTTGTCGATATTTTTAAAAGATCGAACAGTGAGCTTCCCGGAATAACAAAATCCATCATTAACATTTCCAATGGATTTTGGAATAACTTACCCTGGATGATAATATTTGTAATAGCAATAATTTGTGCTATGATCTTTTTCCGAAAAAAAGAAAACTATAAAAAGATCACATCTGCCGTATATCTAAGGTTGCCCATTTTTGGAAGTATTTTGAAACTGGTTTATCTGCAACGTTTCTTCTTATCTATGATTTTGTTATTAAAATCAAAAGTATCAATTATAAATGCTATTGATCTTATAACAAAAATGATAGGTTTTTATCCTGTTGAGAAATCGCTTGAGATTGTAAAACAAGATGTTGTTAAAGGCAAACTTCTGTATCAAAGCATGGAAAAATTTTCAATTTTTGACGACCGTATAACTTCTTTAATAAAAGTTGGTGAAGAAGTAAACAAGCTCGATGAAATATTTGAAAAGCTTAATTCTATTTATTCTGACAGGCTCGATTATCAAATGGGAACATTAAGCAATTTGCTTGAACCCATTTTAATAGTATTTATCGGTCTTTTTGTCGGTATCATACTGGTTGCTATGTATCTTCCTATGTTTCAAATGGGTACATCTATTCTTTAAATGACCGATGTCATATAAAGTAAAAGAATAAAGCTAATACAAATTAATTAGTCTTTGCAAGAAAACGCCAAATACTGCGTTATTCTTGCCTTGAAA
>CAZWGG010000451.1:0-4974 GCA_964633305.1 uncultured Bacteroidales bacterium | reverse complement strand
AAATTTCAAAAAAGGCATCCATTCCTTTAATAAAATTTATTACATTACAATGGGTTATCATTACTCCTTTTGGATTGCCTGTTGAACCTGATGTATACATTATATATGCCCGTTGAAAAGAATTGGTGGGAACTTCAGGATTTGAACCGTTATATTCGTTAAAGTTAATATCTCCCAGGTTAAATATTTTATAATTCTCATCCAGCCCCACATCATCCATATTAGTTAAAACAATTTCAACATGAGAATCCTCCAACATATAAACCATTCGCTCTTTGGGATTTTCATTTCCGACAGGTAAATATGCAGCCCCTGCTTTTAATGTCGCGAACAATGCAATCATCATTTCAATGGAACGTTCAAAAATAATACCTACCACTTTGTTTTTTGTAATTCCATTTTCAATCAATAAGTTGGCTAACTGATTAGCTTTTACATTTAACTCATGATATGTAATGTGTTCATTATTAAAAATAAGAGCTATACTATCCGGTATTTCCTTGGCTTTATGTTCAAGGTATTCATGGATTAGCATTTGCCGATTGTATGTAACGGCAGTATTGTTGAATTCATATACCAATTTATGCCTTTCTTCCTTCTCTATATGATATGCTTCATTTTCTTCTTCTTTTTCGCCTGTAATTTCATTTTTTGTATCCTGCTTCAGGAGCATACACAGTTCTTCAAATTGTTCATTTGATATATATTTGATATGTTCATCCTGAACAAGAGCCCTTTCCTGAAGTTCTTTACGGTCGACTTTCCCGCTTGCACTTCGGGGAAATTCATTTAATTCAATAAAATATAAAGGAATCATGTAATATGGAAGGTACGAGGAAAGGTATTCTTTTAGTTGAGCCGGTAAATGATGTTTATTTGCAATTATATACGCACAAAGGATGGTTTCTCCATCTTCTTTTTTCTTATCAACAACAATGGCATCCTGTATGGTTTTATGTTGCATGAGCACACGTTCTATTTCACCAAGTTCAATTCTAAAACCATGTATTTTTACCTGGGAATCTTTTCGTCCGTAAAAATCGATATTTCCATCGGCACGCCAGCTGCCCACATCTCCGGTTTTGTAAAGTTTTAGTTTTTCCTTTTTCACAAACGGATCGGGCATAAAAGAATTGTTTGTTTTTTCAACATCGTTTAAATACCCTCTGCCTACGCCTATTCCTGATACTACTATTTCTCCCATGCCCCCAACCGGACAAAACTGAATTTGTTCGTTTATGATATATATATTCAGGTTTGCAACCGATTTACCAATTGGAATTCGTTCAAGTTGTGTTTGATTATCAAAAATACCATGGGTAATATCATCCGAAGCCTCAGTTGGGCCATAAGCATTTACTAGTTTAATACCAGGAAATTTACCGAACCATCGTTGAGCAAGAGAGGGCTTTAATTCTTCACCTGTAACAATAAAATATTCCAGACAGGGAAATGTAACGTTACATTTATCCAAGTAATCGAGTAAGCCGGCTAGATACGATGGCACTACTTCGCATACGGTAACATTATTGTCTAAAATATGGTTTGTAAAAGATTCAAAATCCCAGTAATCTTGATCGGATATAATTATCGTTGTCCCTCCCTTTACCAATGCAGTAAAAAATTGCCATATTGAAATATCAAAACTTGCTGACGAGTTTTGTGCAAGCTTTGTTTTTCCTGTTATATTCAAATCATTGATTTTAGCAAAAATATGGTTTAGCATTCCGGCATGTTCGATTAACACTCCCTTGGGTACACCTGTTGAACCGGAAGTATATAATGCATAAACCAATCTTTCTTTCAAATTGTTCTCAGGTAAGTTTGGTTTTTCTTTACTATACTTTTCAATATTTGAGTTATCGTGGTGTAATTTCCGGTTATTCCTGAGAATATCTTTAAAATGACTGTTTTCTGTAACAACCTGTTCTATTTCTTCCTGAACCTTGTTAGTGTCAATGCAGGTTATTATTTCAAGTTCTGAACATTCATGTTGAAGTTCAAGCAATCTTTTTATATTGTTACTGCCCGAAACGATAACTTTTGCCCTGGCATCATTAATTATTTTTGTTTGTCTACTGAAAGGTATTGAAGATTCAAGCGGAAGATAAACGCCATGCACCTTCCATATACCCAAAATAAGCGAGAGCATTTCTATGCTTCTATCCATCATTACAGCCACAATTTCTCCTTCTTTAAGGGCACACTCACCTAATAAATATTGAGCATATTGATTTGATTTTTCGGCTAATTCCTGGTAACAAATGCTTTTGTTTTTTGACCAAATTGCCAAATCATCAGGCTTTTTATATACATTTTCATCGATAAATGAATAAATAGGCTTAGTATGATCAACCTCAATTTTATTATTATTGAATTCATTAATGAAATATTCTTTTTCATTATCTGATAATAATTCAATACTGGCTAAATTGTTAGATATATCCCCTGAGATATTTTTAAGCAATTGATTGAGATGATTAGAAATACGTTTAATAGTATCTTTAGAATATTTCCCGGCATTGTATTCTATGGTGCACGATAAGTTATCTTTTTCTCTATTAAATAAAAATATTGTATTTATATTTATAGGATCAATGTATTTTTTCTCCTGGATGTTTTCGAGCAATACAGCAACATCAAAAAGTGAAAAAAAATGATTATGATTTGATACATTTAATTCATTGTTGACTAAATGAATTATTGGGTAGTTTTGATTTTCAATGGCATTGTTTATAGTATTTCTTATGGTTAACAGAAACTCTTTAAATGTTAATTCTCTTGGCAAAGAAATTTTCAGAGGCAGAATAGTATTGGTATATTCAACATCTAAATCCTGTTTATCGATAGTTGTGCCAATTATAAACTCTTTTTTTCTGTTGTATTTTTGAAGCAGCAATGATACGGCAGCAACAAGAATCATGTGTATATTAGAATCTGAGCCGTTACTCACTTTAGTTAGCCAATAAAATACATCTTCATCTATTGTAAAGCAATAACTCGCCTTAGAATAGTCGTTGGTGTTAAAATCGTATGGAAAATTCGTAATTTCAAAATTTCCTCTTAGTTCATTTAACCAAAACTCTTTTTCTTCTATTAGTTGGTTTGCTGCAATTTTTGCCTCATTAGAAAGCTCGTAATACCTCATTTTATGAATTGAATTAAAAGCCAAATTCTGTTTTTAGATTTCTGTCGGCCGTGGTTTGTATTTTCGCTGTTTGTATTTTAATATCCTTTATTCTAATTTTATTGTCGTTGCTAATCTGTTCCAAAATCTCCAAATAATGATTACTTAACTTTTCAATGGTTGTTTTTTTGAATAATTCGGTTGAGTATCCAAATACCATTTTTATTTCATTTTCAAAAATTCTCACTCCAAGACGCAAATTTGACTGAATGGTATATTTATCGAGATACTCGTAATTTGTTATTTTTAGTGACGAAAATTCAATAGCTTTATAATCTGTTTCATGATCAAGTGCAAATAGCGTACTATAAACGGGGCCAGAACCTTTGTTGGTTTTAATTCCCAGCTCACTAACCAGGTTGTCGAATTGATAATCTTGATTTTCAAAAGCTTCCAGCACGTTTTGTTTTACTTCTGATAAAAAATCTATATAGCTGGTATTATTATCCAGTCTATTCTTTATGAGCAACAGGTTAACAAAGTAACCGACAATATGTTCCATATCAGCGTGATTCCGGCCTGCTGTAGGAGTAGCAATTACAATATTATTCTGATTACTATATTTGAATAATAAAACATTATAAACAGACAATAATAGCATATACATCGAGACTTTATGCTCATTTGCTATGGTTTGAATTTTTTTAACAATGTCCGAATTAATATCAAAAATAAATAAGTCTCCATTTAAAGTATGAGGATCAGTTTTATTTGAATCATAAGGTAATTTAACCATCGGAATACCATCAGAGAATTTATTCAGCCATAACATTCTTTGCTTTTCTACCTCTGCAGAAGTATTTTTTTTCATTTGCCATTCAGCATAATCCTGGTATTGAAGTTTTATTTCTTTTTCAGCACCATTACAATTATAAAAGTTTATTAGTTCACGAATAATTATCTGATTGGAGATTAAATCGGTTATAATATGATGCAATTCTATCATCATAATGTGATTTCCATCTACCAGTTTTATTAGTCCAACTTTGAATAACGGAGCTATTGAAATGTCAAAAGGCTTTTGGAAATTATCTATTATTTTTTTAACATTTTCATCTGCAACAAAAACATTGATTCTAAAGTTAGCATATTCTGAAACTAGTGCATAGGGCACATTATTTTCATGAATAAAATATGTTCTGAAGATATCATACCTTTGAATTATTGATAGAAATGATTTTTCTAAATGTAAAACGTCTAATTCTCCTTCAATTAAGTAAGTTGTAAACATATTATACTGAAGTGAATCAGGATTAAGATGATATAGAAAAAACATTCTTTTTTGTGCAGATGACAGGTTGTAATACTCTTTTTTTTCTGCTTTCTTAATTGAATATAAGTTGATCTTTTTTGAATTGTGGATATGTTTTGATATACTTTCAACAGTTGATTTGTTAAATATTTCTTGTAGCGGAATTTTTATGCCAAATATTTTATGGATGCTTGAAAATAGTAAAATAGCTTTCAATGAATGCCCCCCTAACTCAAAGAAATCAGATTTAACGCTTATCGATCCGGTATCTATGCCAAGAATATCAGAGAATATTTCAACCAGCTTTTGTTCGGTTTTATTTCGTGGTAGAATAAAGGATTTATTGTCATTAAAATATGGTTCAGGCAGTGCTTTTTTATCCAGTTTCCCATTTGGAGTGAGTGGAAATTTTTCTAATTGGATAAAAGAATCGGGAATCATGTAATAAGGCAAATATTCCTGGAGAAAATTTTTTATTTCAGATATATTTAGTTTTTCTGACATTACTATATAAGCACACAGATAAGGGTCACCA
>CAZWGG010000450.1:0-5009 GCA_964633305.1 uncultured Bacteroidales bacterium | reverse complement strand
ATTATTTCAGGGCTGACGAAACAAAGCTAAATGGCAGGGTTGTGCGTCTTTTGGTAACACCTTTACTCAGGACCCTGAAGAAATTTTTTGGAATGGACCCTTATCTTGATTATCTGGATAGTTTTAGGTACCCGTTAGCAGGAGAATTCTCTATGCGTGCCGATGTTACTAAAACCATACGTATCCCCAGCGATTGGGGGCTTGAAATCGGTATATTATCAGAAGTATATCGAAATAATGCAGTTGGTAGAATTTGCCAGGTGGAAATTGCCGACAGGTATGATCATAAACACCAGGAGATATCTTTAGGTAGCCCAGAAACAGGACTCTCGAAGATGAGTACTGAAATTGCACGTGCAATTTATCAACGGTTGGCCCAAAACGGAACAGTCTTTGCCAAAGGGGTATTTCGATCAATAAAAGCGACATATTACCGCGTAGCCCTTGATATTCTCGATCAGTACTACAGCGATGCCAAAATGAATGGATACAATATTGACAGGCATGTTGAAGAAGAAATAATTGATTTATTTGCCGGTAATGTTTACACGGCAGGAGAAAAATTTTTGGATAACCCTATGCAATCGCCATCTATTCCAAGCTGGAAAAGAGTAGTTAGCGCTATTCCCAATTTTTATCAACAATTACGTGATGCTGTAGAGCTGGATAATAAGTAAAAAAATTAATTATTTAGAATACTAAGAAAGGTAAGGAAACTATAAAGCTGGAAGTCGGAAAACCAGGACTTGAAGTAAAATGCTTCGGTCTTATATCTTCAAACTTCTGACTAATAATAATGACAATACTACAAAGATGGAATCGAAAATTTTACCGGAACATGTTGTTACCAAATTAGGACAAAGATTACAAAAAATATACAAGGAAGAATTTTCGGAAAGTTTTTTAAACAGAATATTAAAGTTGATCCTTGATCATAGAGCAGATGTACCCCGTGTAAAGGAATTATGGACAGAAAAAGATGTGGTACTCATTACTTATGGTAACAGCATTATAGAAAAAGGAAGAAACCCATTAAGCACACTTCATAATTTTTTATCAACTCATCTTGCTAATGAAATATCATGCGTGCACATATTACCCTTTTTCCCTTTTAGCTCTGATGATGGTTTTTCGATAATAGATTATTACAAAGTAAATTCTGAACTTGGTGACTGGCATGATATTACAGATATATCCGGAAATTTCGATTTAATGTTCGACCTGGTAATCAACCATGTGTCTCAAAAAAATGAATGGTTTCAAAACTTTTTAAAAAATAAAACACCTGGCAGTGGCTATTTTATTGTACCCGATCCCGGAACAGATATTTCAAGGGTAACAAGGCCCCGTAGTTCACCCCTCTTAACTAATTTTGAAACTAATGATGGCAAAAAGCAAGTTTGGACCACATTTAGTGCAGACCAGGTTGATCTGGATTTTTCAAATCCCGAAGTATTATACGAAATTCTTAATGTTTTCCTTTATTACTTAGGCAAAGGAGCACGAATAATCAGGCTTGATGCTGTTGCATTTTTATGGAAAGAACCCGGAACTACATGTCTTCATCTTCCGGAAACCCATGAAATAGTAAAATTATTCAGGGATATCTCAGAGGTAGTTAACCCAAAGGTAATTTTATTAACCGAGACTAATGTCCCAAACAAAGAAAACCTGGGTTATTTTGGAAATGGCGATGAAGCCCATATGGTTTATCAATTTAGCCTACCTCCATTGTTGTTGTATACCCTGCATACAGGAAATTCAAACTATTTAACAACCTGGGCAAACCAAATACCTGGGACAATACAAAAAAATACATACTTTAATTTTACAGCATCGCACGATGGTATAGGTGTGCGACCATTGGAGGGACTTTTGCCAAAAGAAGAGATAGATGCATTGTTGAACAATATGAAAAAATTTGGAGGGAAGGTAAGTTACAAATCCAATAATGACGGAACACAAAGTCCGTATGAAATTAACATTACCTACTTCGATGCACTAAAGGGTACAGATACAGGAGAAGACAACCTGTGGGCCGAACGGTTTATCTGTTCACAAACTATAATGCTTGCACTTAAGGGTATTCCTGCTTTTTATATTCACAGTCTTTTATCTACAAAAAACGACTATGCGGGAGTGAAATTAACCGGAAGGGCCAGATCAATTAACAGGAAAAAACTGGATTACCATCAATTAGTAAAAGAATTAAATGAAAACGAAACCAGGTCAACAGTTTTTCAAGAGCTAAAAAGATTGATAAAAATTCGAAAAAAACAGCTAGCCTTTCATCCCGATGCTAATCAACAAATAATTAACTTAGGAAGTGAATTCTTCGCACTTTTACGAATGTATGATAATAAAAAAATCATTGTCATTTCAAACATTACGAATAAGCAAATACCATTACACTTAACAAAGATATATCGCTTAGGACAGAATAAACTTAAAGATCTTATCACGGAAAAAACTATTGAAGCTCAAGAACTATCCGTTAATCCTTACCAGTCTTTATGGCTCGCAGAACTCTAATTTCGGCAAATCTATTTGGGATCGGTATAAGTTAATTTTAAGGAATAAGGAAAAAATAGAAAAATAGATTTATTTTGTAAATAGAAAACTATCAACCCGAATTATGTATTAAAAACGGGTAAGCATATATGAATATTCCAGTAACATTGTAAATCGAACGAAATATGGGTAAACTAACATTGGTATATATATTGTTTTTATTTATCAATGTTGATATTGCGTTATCACAAAATGATCTTCAAAATAAGTATGAAAAGAAAGTTTATTCCTGTATTATTGATAAATATAGTGATGCTGGGATTTCAATCATCCAGGAATTATCAAAATATGAAGCTTATTTAATTGAAAATAAATTCTTAGATGATTCAACAGGAAAAAGTTATGAAAAACTTTACAAAACTCTTTTAGGAACAAACGAAATCCCTGTATATCAAGAATATAAGATAGAAGGGTTAGATACTGTTAATTATGAACTGTTTTCTAATTGTATAGATTCTGAATTAGATAACATCTCTTTAAATAATTCAATCAAACAACTCCATAATGTATTCACAAAAATCAACCATCCGGAAGAATTTTTCTCATCAAACTTAAACAATGAACTTGTTAAACTAATTATAGAAGAAAATTTTAACAATAAGCTCTTTAAATTATACGCCCTGTTTAACCTTTATTGTCTTACTTTTCCTCTTTACAATACTGAAATAAATCTTTTAAAATGAAATTATCTTTCCAATATTGGCCCAAGTTTAAAATCAGAAAATCCACCAACATTTCTCCAAAAATTATTATTTGATAATGTTCGCCATGTATTAAAATCATCAACCCCATTATGATCTCTATCACCAAACAATAAGAACATTTTTATAACTTCATTTTCCATTGGCAGATACCTATCACTATATTCTGGCCCCAATTCATCCCATGCCTTCCATAATGCTATTTTTATCTCAAACCTGATTTCATATTTATTTTTTTTAGTTTTTTTCTTTGCAATAGCCCATTCATAAAACTGGTTTTTTGGTTTCATCCAAATTGGACCTATGTCAATCCCATGATATACTTCTTTATTGTTATCTGATGGAAAAATAAAATAATCCTTTATAGTATTGAAATAGAATGGGTTATCGGATTGAAAATACTCTCCATATTTATATGCAGGACAAAATCCTAACTCTAATTTATCATTTAGCCAGACATCGTCCCTTGAGGAATCGGCATCCAACTCATTATCTTGTATTAGCAAAGCAATATATATACAATTTGTGATATTACTCCATCCAACCTTTACTTCAACAAAATAATCTGATCTCGTATTTATATAATCTGTTGTTTGCATCAGATTTTCAAGCCTGATAATATAATTCTCAGGTACCCAGTCCCAATCATTTATATTTCCATCAATCTTTATTTCTTTTAATTTACCGGGAGGAATCCCTATTATTGAATATTGAGCCAAAGCCTGAATGGATATCAGACAAAAAAGTATGCTATTTAAAATAAATACTCTCATTCGATATTATATGATGGTCAATTGCTGAAACGTCTATACCATATTCTTTTACAAATTCATTCAAAACCTTGATTTCTTTGATATTATTATGTATTACACTCTCGAAAGACGCCTTTCGGCAGTTATAGGTTTGTGTATTAATATAAGTACATAGTGTTTCATCAAAAACATTAAACTGGCTAAATAGTTCATCATGCTTATATTTTAAGGCGAAAACATCATCTAAATCAATGGTTAATATTTCTTCACTTTGCTCCTTATCTTTATTTGAATTAAATAAATAATTAATAATCAAAAACTTACTTAAAGAAGGTATCTTTGAAGTATTGTCTAAAAAGTTCTTTCTATAATATTCTGGCAAGACATCAACGTATTTTCTTGCTTCATCAACAGTTACACAATTACCTTGGAAACACCCAATAACCATATTTTCAAGACATGTAGTCAATATACTATCAAAACTGTAACCGACAACATCAATTTGAGACAATAAGCCTTCATTAATATTATTTTTTGCTTTATCTTCAATTTTATAAATATATATTAAGTATTTTTTTAACAGAACGACATCACTTAACAGAATTCTTGTTTCAGGTTTAAGTTTTTCTACCTCCCTTAAAAACAGTCTCACTCTTGAATTTTCTTTGCCTTGAACAAGCTCTTTTTCCATAAAGGGTTGGTTGTCAACAACAAATTCAAGAGTATCTAGAACCTTATAGTTAATTTGTAAATTTTGAAAGAACTCTTTTAAACCAGGATAGTTTACCTGGTCATAAAAACTATTAAAACCCAGTTTATTACTACCATGCTTTTTTTTAAAGAAATTAGCCTGCTTAGTTTGGATACCCGGATTCTGTAAAGATATATGCTTTCCCAGGTAACCTATTAATGAGTCAAATAAGAAAGGAGTATTTAGTGTATTACAAAAAGACGATCTCTTTTGAAAATATGATTCAATGTCAAT
>CAZWGG010000449.1:0-5011 GCA_964633305.1 uncultured Bacteroidales bacterium | reverse complement strand
AAACTTAAAATCTTTACCGACTGGATTCAGGGAAATATTATTATCGAGGGTCAGGTATTATCATAATTTATCAGAAGATCATAAGAAAGAATTTGAAACCAGAATTTTAAAGTTTCTATCTGAAAAAAAAATCACCGGTATTGATACTGACGTGTCAGATGAAGATATGTTACTGGTTGCTGCAAGTGCCATTATTCCGATGTTTGCCTTTCCATATTACAATTACCCGGGAGTATATGAAATATTGCTTTATCCCAACTCATTTGACAAGGAATTTCAAACAGATGATGAAATTAAAGGGAGGAATATCCTGGGGATGGTGGGTGACGGTTTTTTAAAAGGCAATGTTTTATTGTCGAAACCCGATCTTGAAGCTGCGTTTGATGGGACAAGGCATAAAAGTAACGTTGGCATACATGAATTTATCCATTTGATCGACAAAGCCGACGGAGCGGCTGATGGGGTTCCCGAAATCCTTTTCGACCATTCGTTTGCTTTTTCATGGCTACGGGAAATCAAAAAAGAAATTAAAAAAATAAAAAAGGGACATTCAGATATTAGCCCTTATGCACTGAAAAATAATGCTGAATTCTTGGCTGTTGTTAGCGAGTATTTTTTTGATAACCCCGATAAAATGAAAACCCGACACCCTGAATTATACAACTATCTTGTTAAAATCTTCAGGCAAAACTCAGGTAATAATGATCAGGTATTCTGCAAAAAATAGTACTTTTAACAAAAAGAATTTACAACCTTACACTTTGAAGAAAATAATAAGCAAATACGAAGGTTACAGGGCAATAACAATAATATTACTTGTTTTAGTTTCCGTTTGCTTTAACGGATGTAATAATCTAGCTGTTCTTCATCCTAAAGGAGATATCGGGGAAGAGGAAGTTTTTCTTATCAGGGTGGCATTCCTGCTGATGCTGATTGTTGTTGTTCCAGTTATCATTTTAGCTTTTTGGTTCCCTATAAAATATAGGGCAAAAAACAAAAAGGCCACGTATATGCCCGATTGGGGGAAATCGATACGCATTGAATGGTTGGTTTGGCTTGTGCCCATTGCAATTATAATCGTGCTGTCATACCTTACGTGGGTTAAAACATATCAACTTGACCCTTATAAACCTGTAACAGGCAAAAACGAACCCATTCAAATTGAGGTCGTTTCACTCGATTGGAAATGGCTTTTTATTTACCCGGATCACAATATCGCAACTGTAAATCAGTTGGTATTCCCTGAAAACACACCCCTCGAATTCAGGCTTACTTCAGCTTCTGTTATGACTTCTTTTTTTATTCCTCAACTCGGAAGTCAGATGTATGCCATGGCCGGAATGCAAACCCAGTTAAATCTGATTACTGCCGATACGGGAACATTTGTAGGACAAAATCAGGAATTCAGTGGTGTAGGATATGAAACAATGTTTTTTAAAGCAAAGTCTGTTACCGGAGCCGAATTTAATTCATGGGTAAAACAGGTCAAAAAATCGACGAATAAACTTGATTTAAATACTTTTAATAATTTGGTAAAACCATCGGTCGGTCATTCAGTTATTTGTTTTTCAAGTATAAAGCCCGGTTTGTTTGATTGGTTAATTATGGAGTTCATGAATAACAACGGGAAAATGCGATTAGGCTCATGAAAGAGATATTAATAACGGAAATTTAAAATAAAGAGAGTGTTTGGAAGATTAAGAGTATCTGACATACCATTCGATAACTCAGTTATAATGATTGCTGTGGGCTCAGCATCCCTGTTAGCATTAGTAATTGTTATTCTTATTACTTATTATCGAAAATGGTCATACCTGTGGCATGAGTGGCTGACAAGCCTTGACCATAAGAAAATAGGTGTCATGTACATTATCCTTGCACTGGTAATGTTGCTAAGAGGTTTTGCCGATGCTGTCTTAATGCGTTCCCAGCAGGCTATTGCGACTGGTTCTACAGAAGGATTCCTTCCACCCGGACATTATGACCAGATATTCGGTTCTCACGGCACCATTATGATCATTTTCGTTGCCATGCCCTTTTTGGTCGGATTGATGAATATTGTTGTTCCCCAGCAAATCGGGGCACGTGACGTTGCCTTTCCGTTGCTGAACTCAGTCAGTCTTTGGTTTACCATCGCTGGTGCCGGTCTTATCATGATATCGCTCGCGATTGGCAAATTCACCACTACCGGATGGACCGGTCTGGCCCCCCTATTCGAAAAAGAATATAACCCCGGAACAGGTGTGGATTACTGGCTATGGGCCTTCCAGCTCGCAGGTATCGGTTCAACTTTAACCGGTATAAATTTTATGGTAACTATTATTAAGTTGCGTGCACCAGGTATGACATTCATGCGCCTGCCTTTGTTTACCTGGACAACCCTTACCACCAACGTACTTATGGTTTTTTCATTTCCGGTTATTACCGGAGCACTGTTGCTCCTGACGATGGATCGCTACCTGGGCATGCATTTTTTTACAAACACACTGGGAGGAAACATGATGTTATGGAACAACCTTTTCTGGATGTGGGGTCATCCTGAAGTCTATATCGTAATTTTACCGGCCTTTGGAGTTTTTTCAGAAGTAGTTGCTACCTTTTCGGGGAAAAAACTGTTCGGATATACATCGCTGGTATATGCTACGGTAGCAATTATGATATTGTCATTTACCGTTTGGCTGCATCATTTTTTCACCATGGGAAATTCAGCAGGTGTTAACACATTTTTTGGAATTACAACAATGCTTATTGCTATCCCAACTGGTGTAAAAGTGTACGACTGGCTTTTTACAATGTACCGTGGACGTATCAGGTTCACAATTCCGATGTATTGGACATTAGGATTTTTAATAATATTTGTTTTTGGTGGCATGACCGGTGTGCTGATGGCCATACCTCCGGCCGACTATATTGTCCACAACAGCCTTTTCCTGATAGCCCATTTTCACAATATGCTAATACCTGGCGCTTTATTTGGGTATTTCGCAGGTTATAATTACTGGTTTCCCAAAGCTTTCGGCTTTAAATTAGATGAGAAATGGGGAAAGCGTGCTTTCTGGTTCTGGTTTGTAGGGTTTATTGTTGCATTTTTTCCTTTATATATCTTGGGTTTCATGGGAATGCCCCGTCGTCTCGAAAGTTATCCCAATCCGGAATGGCAACCATACTTGATTGTTGCTGCAGTCGGAGTGTTAATTATTGCATTGGGAATACTCTCGATGGGAATCCAGCTCATTGTCAGTATCCGCCGACGTAACGAAAATCTTGACCTTACCGGAGATCCCTGGAATGGACGTACCCTTGAATGGGCAACATCTTCGCCACCTGCTGCATATAATTTTGCTATAATTCCAAAGGTACACGAAATGGATGCCTTTTGGGCTATGAAGTTAAAGAAAACATCAGGTAATGGAGGGAAGGTAGAATACACAAATATTGAACTGCCAAAAAATAGGGTTTACGGGCCTATACTGGGATTACTGGCCATTGTTTTTGGCTTTGCCATGGTCTGGCACATCTGGTGGTTGGCTGCAATTGGCATTATTGCTATTATTTCTATAGTTATTATTTCATCTGCAAGCGATGACGATGAATATTTGATCTCTGCCGCCAGGGTTGAACAGATTGAACTAGAGCGTTTAAAAATTTCAAAAAAAACAAAATAACAGGTAGAGTTATGAATAACAGTTCCGGCCAATACGAAGAATTACATATATCAAGCATTTCCGATTTAAAAGCCTTCGGATTTTGGGTTTATCTAATGAGTGACCTTGTTTTATTCTCCATAGTATTTTCTGCGTTCGCTGTAGTAGGACATAACTATGCAGGCGGACCATCCCCGAAGGAATTATTCAATTTGCCCTACCTTTTCGGTGAAACCGCTTTTTTACTTTTGAGCAGTGCTACCATGGGATTGAGTATTGTAGCCATGTTAAAGGATAAAAATAAGTTCGTGATAATCGGCCTTACTATAACATTTATTTTAGGATTGGGATTCATCGTGATGGAAGTTCATGAATTTTATGAAATGATAACAAACGGAAATACTCCCGCACAGAGTAGTTTTTTATCTTCGTTTTTTACACTTGTAGGAATGCATGGTACCCATGTAACTTTCGGATTAATCTGGATTGTTGTCATGATCATCCAGATTCGCTTTAAAGGCCTGATTCGTGGCGTTAAATCGCGGCTTTACAGGCTGGGGATGTTTTGGCATTTCCTTGATATTGTCTGGATAGGTGTATTTACAGTGGTTTACCTTTTGGGAGTCATCTAATGAATGATAATATTTATATTGTTAAAATAATGGTAAAATACTTTTTTATAAAAAACAATTAGAAATCATTACTAAAAAAGAAATGACTAGAAATTATATAATCGGATTCATTCTTGCTTTTTTGTTAACATGTGTATCGTTTATATTTGCCACGACCGATATTGTTACAAAACAGGTTGCCATTGCAGGAATCATTATTTCGGCTATCGCCCAGATGATGATTCATTTACATTTTTTCCTGCATTTGGACACTTCATCAGGTTTACGATGGAACCTTTACACGTTGCTATTTGCACTTTTGTTGGTATCTTTTTTTATTGGAGGTACAATATGGGTAATGTTCACATTGAATCAACGGATGATGTAAATTACTATTATTAATTAATGTAATGACTGAAATTGCAAACATACCTGAAACGAATAAAAGAAGAGTGGTTATTGTGGGTGGTGGTTTCGCGGGGACACGTGTTACAAAAAAACTGCTTAAATCTGGGTTCCAGATTGTATTGCTGGATGTTAACAACTACTATCAGTTTCAACCACTGCTTTACCAGGTGGCCATTGCCGGACTCGAACCCAGTGCGGTATCATTTCCGTTGCGTCGCATGTTCCAGAAGAAAAAATATGATTTTCATTTCAGAATGGGTGAAATGGAAGCAGTTGACCGGGAAGGCAATACATTGATAACAACAATCGGGACTATTCGGTTCGACTATTTAATTATTGCTTCAGGTG
>CAZWGG010000448.1:0-5018 GCA_964633305.1 uncultured Bacteroidales bacterium | reverse complement strand
TATATATTATCTATGTTAAAAAAAATACTGTTCAAAGTCAAAAATGATGAAAAGATCAAAAAAAATATACTAGCAGAAAATAATTATCTTTTCTGCTAGTGTAGAGTTTAATCCCCAGTTTCTTTTTAATATTAACACCTTAATGCTTTATGGAACGAATAATTTAACTTTGAACAGCAAATAAATAGATAAGGTTGTTAATCACTAATGAATTTAATAACCCGGATTCTGTATGAGATTAGAATTTTTATCAATCTCCGTCCGGGGTATTGGGAAGAGTGCCCTGTAATCACCATTTGGCGAATGCGAAAGCCACGATTTTCTGGTAAAAACTCCAAATCTGATCATGTCTGTTCTGCGTCTTGCTTCCTGGCAAAATTCCCAACCCAGCTCATCAAGCATACGTCCATACTGGACATCGTCTCCGCCTTCATAGGTTGATTCATGCCAATTTCTCAACCCATAATCATAACTGCTTCCATCATCTCTTAATTGGTCGCCTGTAACAACAGCTTTTTCGGGATTATCTTTGAAGTTTCGTTCCCTAACCCCAGTAACAATAACAGCGGCTTCATCAGCATGGTTGGTGCGCAATAGGCATTCTGCTTTCATCATCAGAACATCAGCGTACCTGAAAAGTGGCCAGTCATTACTTAATCGATTGGTGGCCCCCATCGCGATTTCAAATTTACCCAAACGGAAACCATCTGTCTCATCTGAGTAATCCACCCCGTAAACATGATTGCGGAAAAACAATTGTTCTCCCTTGAATTCTCCCCATGAAGCTATAAGGGGATCTCCATTCGCCGCATATTGTGGCCCCTTAATATAATTGTCAATGTATCGGGCATCAGTGGTATCAAATGTATTAATAAACTGAGGTATTGCGCAAACACCGCCCCACGGTGAATATTGAAGATTATAGGTTGCCTGATTTTCACCCTGAAGCGTTTGCATGTGAATATCAAAATCGTTCCACCCTGATACATACTTAGAATCAAACGGTAATGCAAATATGATTTCTTTTGAATTCTCATTCTCTGTTACAAACACATTTTTCTGATTCGCTTCCAATGCAATACCTGAGATTCCCGTTGCATTTATAATAGTATCGCAAATTGCTATACATTCTTCCCATGCGGGTTCACCTGTATACACCTCTGCATTCAGGTACATCTTGGCCAATAAGGTAAGTGCAGCCCATTTATTAAACTTACCATAGGTGGTTGAGTTGTTTGCTGCAGATACTAATGAATAGTTATCAAGGATATCGTTTACAGCAAAGTCGTATACTTCTTTCCTGGTATTTTGTTCGGGTAAATAACCTGATGGCAGATCAAATTTTGTAACTATCGGAACGTTTCCGTAAAGATCGCACAAAACCCAGTAATAGGAAGCTCTAAGCAGTTTCATTTCGGCAACTAGTGATGTTGTATCTTCAGGAGCTACGGGAATAGCTTCCGACTGTATCTGATAAATAACACGATTACAGTTTGAAATTCCTTGGTATGCCCTGCTCCAGACGTTTATTATTACATCGTCGTCAGTAGTCCATGTATGTTCATGTAACCTGCGATAAACCCCTCCATCTACCCATCCGCCATTACGCTCGGGAGTCAGCATTTCGTCAGATGTTTTTGACTGGGCCCGCCAAAGTGTATTCCATTGAAGGAGAAGACCGCGCCAATCAGTATAAGGCGCCCCCACCAGAGATGGAATGTCTTCGGCAACGGGAACAAATTGGCTGGATATGATATCATTATAGTTTGTATCCTCCAATTTGGTACAAGCTGAAATTACAACTATTAAAAAAGCAATGAATGCTATTTTGATAAATGTGAATTTTGTCTTTTTCATAGCTAAATCAATTAATAATTAAAAAGATACATTAAGACCCACGGTATATGTTCGGGTGGTAGGGTAATTATTTGGCGAATCCATACCTGGATTCAATCCTGATGTTGGAACCTGAACAACACCCGATTGAACATATGAGACATCATTACGCAAGCTTACTTCCGGGTCAATTCCTTTATAACCAGTAATGATAAAAGCATTGAGCACCGACGCATAAATCCGTAAAGATTTTACATATTTTACATCAATTTTATTGAAGCTATATCCCAGTGTGATATTATCAATTTTCCAGAAATCGCCATCTTCAATATAATAGCTGTTGAATTCCGGTATTGATTTTAAATTGATATCTTTCCCAAAAATCGGATCAAATGCTGTATTAAGAAGATTGTACTGTTTCATTTCCGGATTTTCAAACATCATCCGGCTTAGGTTGGCAACCTGGAATCCAAATGCACCTCTTTGCGTAATGTTTAGATCAAAATTTTTATACCGGATATTATTATCCCAGGAGAGATAGAATTTTGGAAGGCCATTGCCAATTACCTTTTTATCCCCGAAACCGTGAGCAAAATCTGTATAATTAACAGGTTCTCCATCGGCCCCTTCATATATCCATTGACCATAATTTTCTTCATCGGCAGGATCACTGCCAATATCTATTACTTTATAGCCATAGAAATTTCCAACAGGTCCACCAACTTCCAACACATGCGAAAAAGTTTGAATAGGAGGAAAAATACTCCCAACCTGGATGTAATCTGTTGTTAGTTCATAAATGTCATTTGAAAGGCTCTTAAGTTTATTCGTGTTGGTGGAATACCCAATACTTGTATTCCAATTCAGGGAGGCGTTTTTAATTGGCACAATATTAAGCATTATTTCCACCCCCTTGTTTTCCATAACTCCAACATTAGCCAGGGTCCGGTTATAAAGGTTCGGAGGACTTGGTACATCAAACAACCAAAGAAGGTCTCTTACGTCTCTGTAGTAATAGTCAAAACTACCACTTATACGGTCATCCAGCATGCTGAAATCCAATCCTATGTCTGTTTCGTGTTTTTCTTCCCATTTCAAATTGGGATTAGCATTCTGAGTTGGGACAAGCGCTTTTATCCACTTCCCATCAGAATATATGTTATTGCCATAACCAAGGATACCAACTCCTTTGAAAAGATCTGATGGTTGTGATCCTGTTATACCATAGCCAACCCTTAACTTAATATCGTCAAAAAGGGTTTGATTACTCATAAAAGATTCGTTGGTGATTCTCCAACCAGCTGAAACCGCAGGGAATGTTCCCCAGGGATCTTCAGTGCCCCATAATTGGCTGGCTTCTTCACGACGAATGCTTGCCATTAATAAATATTTATCGTTAAAATTATAGATGAACCGGCCAAAAAAACCAATTAAATTTGTTTTCCACCTGTTACTCCACATAGGATTTGCAACTTCGCCATTTACCACAGCCCGACCAAGTTCAATATTGTCCCATCCAAAATTATCGGTAGGAAAATCCCAGTTTTCCATATAATATTCATCATGGTCATTATCCTGATAACTGTATCCGCCAAGGATCATAAATCTGTGCTTGTCGATAACCTTTGAATATTCAACGGTAAGTTCGGCTAACCGGTCAATGATTTCATTTCCCTCAATATTTGCATACCCGTTTCTATTGTCGCGCAATGTACTTACATTTTGCTTTGTTTCAGCATACCCTTTTTTTTCAATTTTCCTTGAATACGAGAACACCCCGGAAAATTTCAAACCGTCAATTGGCGTATATATAATGGAACCTTTGTATCTTCCAATCTGGTTATTATATTTTCCATTGTGTTCGTAAAGATCGGAAACAGGGTTTTGATATGAAAATTTAGCTAACTCCTGGAACCAGGTTCCATCCGGATTTTTAACAGGAGACGTGGGATTTTGTTGAAGGGCCTGATAATAAGAGGAATAATTAAAACCCCACCAATTGGATGAGGAGTTAAACAAGTTTACATTAACCTTTAACCTGTCATTAAACATGCTATGGTTTACATCAATATGCCCGGTAAAGGTTTTGTTATAAGATTTTTTAAATACACCTTGCCTGTCGTTATAATTAACATTAACAGTAAAATTTGTCGTTTCATTACTATTGCGTATTGTTAGATTATGATTGTGAGACAACGGATTTTGGGAAAGTTCTTTCAACCAATCGGTACTTGCGCCATTATCATCCATTGGCCTTACAGGTGTGCCATCTATTATATCTATCCTGTCACCTGACTCCAATTGTGCCCTGAAGTCGGAAGCTGAAGACAGATCAAGTTTTCTGGCAAAGTTCTGTGTACTTATATATGCACTATATTCAACAGAACTTTTTTTAGTGCCTGCTTTTTTGGTTGTAATTATAATTACACCGTTAGTACCGCGGGTACCATAAATAGCTGCAGCAGAGCCATCCTTTAAAACATCTATAGTTTCAATATCTTGCGGGGCCACAGTATTAACATCTCCGGGTATTCCATCAATAAGTACAAGAGGGTCCTGGTTTTCGCCCATTAACGAGGTATTACCACGCAACAAAATCTGTGTTTTTTCTGTTGGATCCCCAGTAGGCATAATAACTGTCAAACCGGCCACTTTTCCCTGGATTAACTGACCTGCATCCATCACACTACCTTTTATAAAATCGTCTGATTTTACAGTTGCCACGGAACTGGTTACATCAGCTTTCCTCTGTGTACCATAACCAATAACAACTACTTCCTCAAGGCTTTCAATGTCCGGGGCTAAAGTAAAGTTTATTATAGTTTGCCCTCCCACGGTAATTTTTTCAGTTGTATATCCAATATAGGAAAATACAAGTACAGCATCCTCTCCTGGAACTTCAATTGAATAATTACCGTTTGCATCGCTCACAGCACCTACTGTTGTACCTTCTAGTATGATATTTACTCCAACCAAAGGTTCTCCGGTTACAGCATCAGTAATCTTCCCTGTAATAGCGATCTGTTGCATTTTAATCTTGTTCGTTCTGGAAATTACAACCAGATTATCCTCAAAAATGGTATATTTTAAATCCACCTGGGATAAAATCTCATCCAAAACCTCAGTGATTGATTTATTATTTACATCAACACGGAGCTTCGAACCAGTTTGTACAAGTTCAT
>CAZWGG010000447.1:0-5025 GCA_964633305.1 uncultured Bacteroidales bacterium | reverse complement strand
ATTAAAGCCATGTTCTTTAAGGTTTTGAATGGTTTTGGGATTACTTATTCCGCTTTCTGATATTTTAAGGAAATCAGGGGGAATATGTTTAGCAAGGTTGATGGATGTATTTATATCAACCTCAAAACTTTTCAGGTTTCGATTATTGACACCAACTATATCAACGTATTCATTTAAATGATTTAGTTCTTTTTCTTCATGTACTTCCATAACGACCTGGAGATTGAAAGACTTGGCCATTTTAGCCAGCTTTAATGTGTCTGGTTTAGATAAGCATGCCGCAATAAGCAGGATAACATCAGCCCCAATTGATTTTGCTTCAATAATTTGATATTCATCTATGGTAAAATCTTTTCGTAAAATAGGAATTTGGATTGTTTTCCTGCTTTTTATCAGGTCGTTTGTTGATCCGCCAAAATATTTGTTGTCTGTAAGTACTGAAAGTCCTGAAGCCCCAGCTTCTGCATACCCTTTAGTAACTTTTCCGGGTATAACTTTATCATTGATCACACCTTTTGAAGGCGATTTTTTCTTGAATTCGGCAATAATTCCTGTCTTTTGATCATCAAGTAAAAAATCAGTTAGCGATAAAGTTTCTCTCTCAAAATATTCACTTTTTTCAAGCTTTCTAAGAGGTATGTTCTCTATTTGCGCCCTGACCTCAATTTTTTTATATGCCACTATCTCGTCCAATATTGTCATTTTCTGTTGGTTTTTTCCATAAAAACAGCTTCAACATCAGTTTTGAATACCGATCAAATTTTTTAATGTAGTTAATGCCTTTTTGCTTTCAAGTGATTCACGTGCAACGGCAATACATTCATCAAGTGATTTATCGGGATAATAACATCTTAATGCCATTGCTGAATTAGCAATAACTACGTTATTTTGGGCTGCTGTCCCATTGCCATTAAGAATGTTTTCAAAAATTTTTGCAGCTTCGCTTACAGAATTTCCACCGGAGAGTTCATTAGGGTTAATTTTTAACAAACCAAGTGAAACAGGAGAGAGTGTATTGTTTTCATGCAATGAAATATACTTAAAATCTCCGGTTAAAGAAATTTCATCGTAGCCATCAAGACTATATACAATAATATGGTTAACACCAATTTGTTTATATACATCGGCATATAGCTGTTGGACTTCTTCATTAAATACCCCGATGAGCTGATTTTGAGGTTTTGCAGGGTTAACCATAGGCCCTAAAATGTTAAAGAAAGTTTTCACTTTAAGTGTTTTTCTTACCGGGCCCACATTTTTCATGGCAGGGTGAAAAAGAGGGGCATGTAAATAACAAATATTTGTTTCTTCAATTTCTTTTTTTAGTTTATCGTTATTATTGCTGAATTGGTAGCCAAAATGCTCAAGAATGTTTGAAGACCCGCAAGGTGATGAAACGGCATAATTACCGTGTTTTACCACTTTTGCTCCTGTTCCTGCAATAATAAAAGCCGACAATGTGGAAATATTGAATGTATTTTTTTCATCACCACCTGTACCGCATACATCAATAAGGTTATTGTGGTCAAAGTTAACCTGAACAGCTAATCCGAGCATGGCATCTCTGAACCCTGCCAATTCCCCAGCTTTGATTTTCCTCATGTTGTACACGGTTAAAAATGCCGACATTTCAATTTCAGAGTATTTTCCACTGGCCAGATCTGTGAGTGTTTGTTTTGCCTGTTCACGTGTGAGCGTGTTGCCTTGAAATAAAGAATTTAATATGTCTTTCATTTTATTTGGGTTTTGGTTACTGGTTTCTTGTTACTGGTTTTTTGTTGCTGAAATGAGAACAAACAAATAGAAATAAGCAACCAGCAACAATTTGATAAACATTTTATCTGGTACATATCTTAACCGTTAAATATATTTACATAATCTTACACTCCAATAATCATTTTTTTCATTCGCCATGTAATATTACTTATATTTTTCTTTTCAGAGAAGATATTAAAAAGTTGTTCTGAAATTTTAGTTCTCTGAATTTTAGTTAATTTTAATTTAGTCCATTCTTCTTTTTCCCAAACAGACATAGTATTAGGGTAGAACCATGAAGCAGCTTGCCAATCAGGTACCGGAATAAGTCTGCTTTCATTGAATAAAATAGGTAACCCGGATAATTCTTGATCAAGTGTTTTTCCAATATACAATTTTGCTCCTTGTTGATAAATTAATTCTTCGTTTACAGAAAGGTATTTTAAAAACACGGTGTTATCTGTATATATATCTTCTAATTCATCAATAATTAACATTCCATTTGGGTTAAGATGATTTAGCCAGCTTTTAACAAGACTCCTGACTTTGTCCAGATGAGATAATAAAAATCTAAGGTAAATTAAATCTGCTTTTGTTTTAAGATGAAAAGCCTTTACATTATCTTTTATAAAAGTAAAATTGGGGAAGTGTTTTTTTGCATAATCCAGGAAGTTTTCCGAGATATCTATTCCGATTACATTGGGAGCTTTAGTTGTTTTTGCAATCATTGCGGTAGAGAATCCCGGACCACAACCTAAGTCTATAGCCAATTCAATTTTTCTATTCAAATGGCTGGTAATGAATTCTTCAGCTAAGGGATTAAAAAAAACGGCTATTCGTTTTAACCTTTCTGTTGCAATATTGGAATCTCCAAATGTATATCGTGTATGGGTCATGTTTTTAACCAGTTTTCCATTATTTTCATACCATGTTCAGTAAGTACAGATTCGGGATGATATTGCACACCTTTAAGATCGAAAGTATTGTGACTAATACCCATGATCATTCCTTTTTCATCTTCACAAGTTATAGAAAAACATTCAGGCAATGTTTTTCTATCTATTACCCATGAATGATACCGGCCAACATTTAGTTTTTTGGGAATTTCCTCGTATAATGGGTCTTTATCAATAATAATGTGTATAAGAGTGGCAACACCGTGATAAACATGATCCAGGTTAATGATTTTACCTCCAAAGGCTTCACCAATTGCCTGGTGTCCGAGGCATACCCCCATTATACTTTTTGATTTGGCATATTCTCGTACCATATCCAGGCAAATTCCGGCTTCTACAGGGATACCCGGACCAGGTGACATTAATATTTTATCGTATTTTTTTATTTCTTCAATAGTAATTTCATCGTTTCTGAAAATATCTATCGATTCTTCTGTTAAATTACGTAAGTAGTGTACCAGATTGTATGTAAATGAATCGTAATTGTCTATAACCAAAATGCGTCTCATGATTTTTTATTTTATATAATTAATGTAAGTCTTTAAATTCAAGAGGCTATCTCAAATTATATTTTTTGTGCCATTTCAATAGCTTTTTTTAATGCGCCCAGTTTATTATTAACTTCTTGCAATTCATTTTCTTCTTTTGAATCGGCCACAATACCTGCTCCAGCCTGGTAAAATAAGGTGTTGTTTTTACTTAAAAAAGTTCGGATCATAATTGCATGATTAAAAGTTCCGTCAAGATCAATATAGCCAATAGCTCCACCGTAGTATCCCCTGGCCTGGTTTTCGTATTTATCTATTAGTTCCATAGCTTTATATTTAGGTGCACCTGAGAGGGTACCAGCCGCAAAAGTAGCGGTCATCATATCAATGCTGTTAGATTCGGAATTTAATTTTGATGAAACGGTTGATACCATATGGATAACATGCGAGTAAAATTGTATTTCCCTGTAATTGTCAACCTTTACATCGGTTCCGTACCTGCTGAGATCATTTCTGGCCAGGTCAACCAACATTATATGTTCGGAGTTTTCTTTTGGATCTTTGGCCAGTTTGTTGGCAGATTCTTTATCTTTTTCATCGTCCCCTGTTCTTTTAAATGTTCCTGCTATGGGATTAATAATTGATCTTCCGTTATTTATTTTAAGTTGGGCTTCGGGGGATGAACCAAAAATCTTGTAGTCTCCATAATCAAAGTAAAATAAATAAGGTGAAGGATTGATTGAACGCAGAGCCCTGTAGAGGTTAAAATCATCTCCTTCATATTGTTGTGAATATTGTCGTGATAATACAATTTGAAATACATCGCCCCTGTAACAATGTTTTTTACCAAGTGTTACCATATTCATATAGTCCTGGTCAGTTATGTTCGATAATTCATTGTTAAAGGTTTTAAAATTTCGTGATGTAATATTCATGTTGTACAATAGGAGTTCTAACTTTTCTATTTGACTTTCGCTATCATCAAATTGATTTTCAATAATAAACATTATGTTTTGGTAGTGATTAATAGCTATAATGTATTTGAAAAAATTATACCGGACATCTGGTATTTTGTAATTATTTTTTTCTGGTGCATTGATGTGGATAGTTTCGAAATACTTGACTGCATTGTACGATGAATATCCAAATAACCCGTTAATTGGAGGTTTCTCATTGTTTATCTGGTTGAAACTTTTTATAAACTTATTAAAAGAATGATTAAAGTTATTTTTTTTATTTAGTTCATATTCATTTATTTCACCATCAGGATATGTTTCTTTCACTTTCCAATTATCTAGTGTGTAAGAAGCAATAGGGTTAATACAAATAAAAGAGTAACTGTTTTCGTTTCCTCGATAATCGGAACTTTCCAAGAGAAATGAATTTTCATACATATCCCTGATTTTCATATAAATACTTACTGGTGTGATGGTGTCAGCAAGAATTTTTTTAACCCGGGTTTTAAACTGGCAAATTTTCATAAACATTATTTTTTTTAAAAAGATTATAAACTAAAAGCGGCCTGTCGTGAGAACGACAGGCCGCTTATTATCTTATTTACATACAATAGGAGCTCTTTCTCACGATATTCGGAGATTATTGAGCCACCACCAATTTGTATGCATTATGCTATTCATTGTTTTTTTATTTCAATACAAATATATTTTTAAAAATTTGAATTGCAAAAAAATTATGCAACTTTCAATCTCTTCACATTTATTTTTTCCAGCTTTTCTTCAGCATATTTCAGTGTAACAACCATTTTTTTACTTTCTGATGAAGGCAACTCATACATTGCATCAATCATTATGTGTTCGCAAATTGAT
>CAZWGG010000446.1:0-5045 GCA_964633305.1 uncultured Bacteroidales bacterium | reverse complement strand
ACTCAAACATCGGTCGATACATTCAAGTTGTTATTTGCTGTTAAGAAAGAAATTCTTGAAAACTGCATTTATGGTGTTGACAAGGACTACAATGCTGTAGAAGCGGCAAGTTTCGGTTTACTTCTAAAACTTTTGGAAGAAGAGTCGGCAGAAACCTTATCAAAGGAGTTGCCAATTTTACCTGATTTGTCGAATAATATCATTTTTGGAAACAGCTTAATTGAACCACACGACAAAACGAAAGGCAAAGAGGATGAGATAAATCCTTTTGATTTTGACGGTTCTAAATTTGATGTGATTATCGGTAATCCTCCATACATGTCAACGGAAGACATGAAGAATCTAACACCTTTAGAACTTCCAATTTATAAAAAGCAATACAATTCTGCATTTAAACAATTTGATAAGTACTTCTTATTTATTGAACGATGCATTGATTTGCTAAAACCTGACGGATATTTGGGATATATTGTTCCCAGTAAATTCACTAAAGTTGGCGCAGCTAAAAAGCTTCGAGAACTGCTTTCATCGAAACAACTTGTTAACCAAATAATTTCTTTTGGGGCAAATCAGGTATTTAAAGGAAAAACTACCTACACTTGTTTGTTGGTTGTAAAAAATCAAAAACAAGAATCAACAAAATATTATGAAGTAAAGGATTATAAAAGCTGGATTGTTCGGGATTATAAACAAGAAGACTACGACACCATAAAAAGCGATTCTTTAACTTCAGACACATGGACTTTAGTTCCAAAATATCTTAAAAGCACGTTTAATGCTATTGTTAATCAAAGTGAGACGTTAGAAGAGTTGATAGGTGAAGAGAATATTTATAATGGGATTCAAACAAGTGCCAATAAGATATATATCCACTCCATTGACAAGAAAGACAAAAAATACACATACTTTACAGTGAAAGGCGTTCAATGGAAAATTGAAACAGAAGTTACAAGACCATATTATCAAACTTCTTCTGGAATTGACAACTTGAATACATATCGACCTTTTGCCCCAAATGCATTTGTTATTTATCCATATCGTAAAGTTGGTAAGCAAGTTGAATTTATTGATATAAAAGTCTTAAAAGCAAAATATCCAGAAGCATACAAATTTTTAATTGCAAATAAAGACGAATTAGCAAATCCGAAACGAGATATAAGACCTGAACCTGAAACTAAAAACGAATGGTATCGTTATGGAAGACATCAAAGTCTTGATAAATGTGATGTGCCAGCTAAAATAATTGTAGGGGTTTTATCTCAGGGGAATAAATATGCAATTGATTATTATGGGACTTTAATTTCATCGGGAGGTACCGCAGGTTACTGTATGATTACTATTCCTGATGATTCTGAATATTCAATCTACTATATTCAGACTGTATTAAATTCAAAATATCTTGAGTGGTTTTCTTCAATTTATGGTGAAGTATTCCGAGGCGGTTACATTGCAAGAGGGACAAAAGTCCTAAAACAATTGCCTATCCGTAAAATTGATTTTGAAAATACAGAGGAAAAAGAATTGCACCATAAAATCTCGGAAACACAGAAATCATTAATTGAAGCACAGGGAGAGATAGACAAGAATAACGGAAATAAAAGAAAGCTTACCATTTTACAACGTCAGTTTAATTCTTTAATGGCAAGTCAGAAGAGCAATCTAAAACTATTGTTTAACCGCGGGGATATGGATGATTCCATCCCATTAATAGCAGAAATGTATGGAACTAATTAAGAACGCATCGAAAGATAAACTTCGGGGCGGGTTTTATACACCAGCTCCAATTGCCGATTTTATTTTAAAGTGGGCTTTTAACGGCAATAAACAATACGATATTTTAGAGCCAAGTTGTGGTGATGGCATGTTCTTAAAGCAAATAAAAGAAGGTGGTTATGAATACAATTCTGTTTTAGCAACTGAGTTAGACCCTGATGAAGCTCTGAAAGCTGAACAACACAATTTGAAATCGTGTACTGTTGAAAACAGAGAATTTCATCAATTTTGCAATAGTTCAGACAAGAAATTTGATTTGGTAATTGGAAATCCTCCGTTTATTCGTTATCAATACTTTGACAAAGAACAACAGCATCAAGCCAATATCATTTTTAATCGAGCAAAGTTAAAATACTCAAAGCTGACAAACTCTTGGGTTTCATTTATAGTTGGTTCGAGCCTGATGTTAAAACAACCAGGAAAGATTGGTTTTGTTGTTCCTGCTGAAATTTTACAGGTTTCATTTGCAAAAACTCTTCGTCAGTTTTTAGCTCATTTTTACAATAAAATTAGCATCGTATCATTTGAGAAGCTTGTTTTTCCTGACATCCAACAAGAGGTTGTTTTACTTCTGTGTGAAAAGGATAATACAGAATCACATTTTATAGAACACATTGAAGTTGAAAATGCCGAAGGTCTAAAAAAACTTGATGTTGCAAAACTTAAAGCACCAAAGAAGAAAATTGATTTTAAATCCAATAAATGGACTTTTTATTTCTTGGAGCAAAAAGAAATTGATTTCATTGAACGCATAAAATCAGATAAAAGACTTAGAAAGTTAGGTGATTTGGCAAAAGTTGAAGTTGGAATTACAACAGGTGCAAATCCGTTTTTTACAGTTCCACAATCAACAGTTCAATTTTATCAATTAGAGGACTTTGCCAAACCAATGGTTGGTAGAAGTGTTCAGGTTTCAAGTGCAATTTTTACAGATAAAGACTGGAAAAGGAACCAAAACCTTGAAGCTCGTTCAAACCTATTGGTATTTCCAAAGAAATCAGACTTAAATGGACATACAGGTGCAAGAAATTACATTGAAAATGGCGAAGCTCAAGGAATAAATAAAGGTTACAAATGTCGAATAAGAGACGAATGGCAAATTGTTCCTTCGCTTTGGGTTTCTGATGCATTATTTGTACGAAGAAATAATTTGTATCCGAAATTTCTAATTAATGAAGTTGGTGCATATACAACAGATACAATGCACCGTGTAAAAATTAATGAAGGAATTAACAATCAAGCCTTGATTGCCAGTTACTATAATTCCTTATCTTTAGCATTTACTGAGATTTGTGGAAGAAGTCATGGCGGTGGCGTTTTGGAACTTATGCCAAACGAAGTTGAAAGTATTGTAATTCCATACAGTGAAAATAATTTGGAGTTACTATCAGAAATTGATAACAGATTAAGAAAAAGACAAAGCATTCACGAAATACTTGAATACACAAATAATATCATTTTAAAAGAGAACTTCGGTTTTACTGACGAAGAAATTACAATTGCTGATAGTATTTGGAAAAAATTATCAAATAGAAGATTAAATAGAGGGTGAAATATGCTTTCAGGCTTAATGAAATACATATTGGTTGCAACATCTATGGCCCCAGTACTTTTAACATTTTATGGTGTTAAGGTTGTTGAGGATTCTTGTTGGAAATCAGGTATATTATTTCTAATTATAGCAATACTTTTATTATGTGCCTGTTTATTACTATTAAATTTATCAAAACGGAAACTTGAGGTGCTAGACATAAATATAACCTCGGTTAAAAATGCAGACCATAATATTATTAGTTTCTTATTAGTGTATTTATTACCAGTATTGGATATTGTTAAAAAGGATAATGTTTATGTATATGGTTTTATTTTGATTGTGTTTTTTGTAATTATTATTAATTCTAACACCTATCACTTTAACCCGCTGTTAAGTCTGTTTGGATATAAGTTTTATGAAATTTCCAGTGATGGCAATATGTCATATATCCTTATAACTAAAAAAACAATTTTAAATATTAACGATGTCAAAAAAGTTATCCATCTTTCAAATTATATGGTGCTTGCAATCACATAAAATCTTAATTATATGCCCACAACTAATCTGTTTTTTGCCATATTAAAGGATGACACTATAAAAAGAGTGTCATTAAATCAGGATATTACTACGGAAGTAAAAAATGTATTTGAAGATGCTTACAAAGCTTTGTTACCTAATGATATAGAAGAAATAAAATTCGATGGTGCTTTTAGTGTCCAAGATGATGAAATACTATATGTTGACCTATCAATCCCAGCTTCAATTATAAATGCTATTGATAATCCATCAGGAACACATCCATTCAATATTAATTCAGATGAACTTAAAGGATTGTTTTGGGGCAAAAAACTTCCGAATAGTAAATACCAAGTATATGTTCAGAATTTTGATAGTCGAAAGCTTCTTAACAACAAACAAATATTAGTATGATAGTTACTGTATCCCTGAAAATGTTGAGCATTCTTGGGAGGTGATTGTTGGTGGAGAAGTAATAGATGTATTTACCCCACCAAGATTAGATTATCTATAATTGACTTAATTAAAAATATAAAATGAAAACTTATTGCTCTCCAAAAGCTTATGTTAAAGAAAGCAACAAAGGAGGTAAAGGATTATTTGCCAAAGATTTTATTTGTAAAGGTGAGACTATAGCTATTAAATGTGGACATATAGTTACGAAAGAAGAAGCACACAGGCTTGATAAAGAAATTGGTGATTTCAGTCTCCAGATATCAAATGAGTTTTACATCTGCCCAAAATCAGAAGAAGAGATTAATGATATTGTAATTTTTATAAATCATTCATGTAATCCAAATATTGGCATGGATGGACAAGTATCTTATATCTCAATGCGAGATATCAAAGCAGGTGAAGAATTATGTCTTGACTATGCAATGGCAATTAATGATGATTACCATCTTGAATGTCACTGCGGAAATGAGAATTGCAGAAAAATAATAACTGGATTTGATTGGAAAATTAAGGACTTACAAGTGCGATATGATAAGTATTTTTCTTGGTATATTTATAAAATGATACATGGAATAGAATAATGTACGACCACACAACACATGGTATAGTGCATGCGGATTTCAGAGGTTTTTCGGGCGTTTGTGGCTCGTAAAAAAGGTCGGTGTTAACTAATAGGTAATTACTTCGTAATCCCGCACGACACCATATCATAAACCGTTGAACTAAACCGCCTTTGGGCGGTAAATCAAGAATTGCGTTATTTGTA
>CAZWGG010000445.1:1479-5052 GCA_964633305.1 uncultured Bacteroidales bacterium | reverse complement strand
TTTTCAAGGCAAGAATAACGCAGTATTTGGCGTTTTCTTGCAAAGACTAACTAAAATAAATATTATCTTTGCTTTCCTTTAACCCTGAATTTTTTTTAATGATTAATTTGATAGCATGCTAGTCTATTATAAAATTCGTAAATTTATTTGGGTTAAAAATCAGAGTTTAAATACTGAAAAAGAACCTTTTTCTGAAAAGTGAGCAAAAATACTAAGATATACCCATACGGGAAAAAGCAAGAACAGTTTGACAGGAGATACCTGGAGATGGCAAAAATTTGGGCGCAGAATTCATATTGCAAAAGAAGACAGGTTGGCGCTTTGATTGTAAAAGAAAAGATGATTATCTCGGATGGTTATAACGGAACTCCAGCCGGATTTGAAAATGTATGTGAAGATGAAAATAATAAAACAAAGCCTTATGTGCTTCATGCTGAGGCAAATGCTATTACAAAAGTGGCAAAATCGAATAACAGTAGCGAAGAGGCTACATTATATATAACAAGCTCTCCCTGTATGGAATGTGCTAAACTTATCATTCAGTCTGGTATTAAGAGAGTAGTTTATTCTGATAATTATCGTACCGAAGAGGGGGTAGAACTACTCAAAAGGGCTGGAATAGAAATAGTTTATTTAGAATTATAATCTTCTTGAATTATGAGACAAAAAAAACATGGAATAGCAATATATTTACCTATTATTATAACACTGGCAATTGTTACTGGCATTTTTATAGGAAGGTATTATAAGGGGCTGCAAACAGAAAACAGGTTTTATATCTACCCTCGTGTTGAGAAAATAGGCAGTATTTTAAATTATATTGAAAAGGAATATGTTGATCCTGTTTCAAAAGAGGAGCTTGTTGAGCAAGCAATTCCTGAAATTCTAAAGCATTTAGATCCTCATTCTCAATATATTCCAGCCAGTGAACTTCAACGTGTAAATGAACCGCTTGAGGGAAATTTCAGTGGCATAGGAATACAATTTAATATGTTAAATGATACATTGGTTGTAATAAGTACCATTGCAAACGGTCCTTCTGAGAAAGTCGGTGTGATGCCAGGTGACCGGATAATAATTGTTGATAACGACACGGTTGCCGGGGTTAGCATGCCTAGCGATAGTATTGTAAATAGACTACGAGGGCTTAAAGGGACAAATGTTACCGTATATATACATCGAAAAGATGTTGATGAACTTATTGTTTTCGAAATAACCCGTGATAATATTCCCCTCTATAGCATAGATGTAGCTTATATGATTTCTGAAGAAATGGGATATATAAAAATCAATAAATTTTCGAGAACTACATATGACGAATTTGTAGAAGCCTTCCAAGAGCTCAAAGCTCTTGGATTAAAAAAAGTAATAATTGACCTGCGAAATAATGGAGGAGGTTATATGGATGCAGCAGTAAATATTGCCGATCAGTTTTTGCCTGATAATGAATTAATTGTATATACAGAAGGAAATTCAAAAGGCAAGGAACAATACAGGTCAAACCCGGGAGGACTTGGGACTGAGACAGAAGTAGCCGTTTTAATTGATGAAGGTTCTGCTTCTGCAAGTGAAATACTTGCCGGGGCATTACAAGATAACGACCGGGGATTAATAATAGGAAGAAGGTCATTTGGAAAAGGACTTGTTCAGGAGCAACGTCAATTTTCCGATGGATCAGCTATTCGTCTTACCATCGCCAGGTATTATACCCCAACTGGAAGGTGCATTCAAAAGCCTTATGAAAATGGTTTGGAAGATTATTATAGTGATTTGAGCAACCGCTATCTCAATGGTGAATTTGAAAACCAAGACTCTATTCATTTCAGCGATTCATTGAAATATGTTACACCTAAGGGAAAAGTAGTGTATGGAGGTGGAGGGATCATGCCTGATATTTTTGTTCCGTACGATACAACGGGGGTAACCAATTACCTAATAGCCGTGCGAAATAAAGGTTTATTATATAGGTTTGCCTTAAAATATTCAGACAATAATAGGGAAGAACTTGAAAAACTAAAAACTCCCGATGAGTTTAAATCCTATCTTAGCAAGAAAAACATACTTAACAAATTCATTCTATATGCCGGTGATCAGGGAGTACCTGAAAATAAGAAAGAGATAGGTTTCTCGAAAAAAATATTGCAAACCCAATTATGTGCATATATTGCCCGAAATATAATTGATAATAAAGGATATTTTCCCATAATAAAGGATATTGATAATACATTGAAACGGGCCATAGATGAGATTTCAAATACCAACTAACAATAATATTTTAATTTATCTCAATTTCATCTCCCTGTTCAGGTATACAGATATCTTTAAAACCTGCCTTTTCTAAGGTTGTCTTATAATTTTGCTGGGTTTTATATTCACCGTGTACAATAAACGTTTTTTCTATAGCTGAAGTATTTTGGCAACCTAAAAAATTAATCATTTCATTATAATCACCATGACCACTAAATGAATCAATTCGGCGAATATCTGCCTGAACCTGATGAACATTTCCATGTATCGATATATGTTTATCACCCCTAAGGATACGTGCACCTAAAGTAGATGGGGCACAATATCCCACTGCCAGGATAGTGTTTCGCGGGTTTGAAATGCTATTGGCAAGATGATGTTTAACGCGCCCGGCTTCCATCATGCCAGAGGCGGATATGATTACGCATGGCTTTGAGATAAAATTCAATTTCTTAGAATCATCTGCACTACGTATATAAAACAATGTATTGAACCCGAATGGATCAGGATCGGTCTCCATAACTTCAAGAATATTTTTATTAAAACATTCTGCGTGCATTCGAAATACTTCGGTGGCATTTATGGCTAAAGGGCTATCAACATAAATGTCAACCTTGGGCAATTTACGTTCATTGTAAAAATTATTTAGTGAATAAACAATTTCCTGGGTGCGTCCTACGCTAAACGAGGGGATAATCAATTTACCGTTTTTCTCCACACAGGTTTCGTTTACAATAGTCAACAGTTGTTCTTCTGACATCAGGGTATCTTCATGCAGCCTGTCTCCATAAGTTGATTCTGTGATTAGAATATCAGCTTGAGGGAAAGCCTGTGGGGGTTTTAGAATTCTGTTCGTAGGTCTTCCAATATCACCCGTATAAGCGATATGTTTTGTTTTTCCGTTTTCTTTGATGTCAATGTTTGCGACCCCGCTTCCAAGCATATGGCCTGTATGCGTAAATTTAACTTTAATGTTATCGTCGTCAATTCGTAGTTTTCTGTCATAAGGGACCGAATAAAATAATGACATACAATTAATAGCATCTTCCTTGGTAAATAGTGGTTCAACAGGTTTCAACCCTTGTCGTTCCCTTTTTTTATTAAAAGTATATGTATCATGTTCCTGGATATGTCCTGCATCGGCCAACATAATTGCACAAAGGTCTCTTGTGGCAGGTGTACAAATAACAGATCCCTTAAAACCAAGTTTGTAAACATAAGGTATAAGTCCGGAGTGATCAATATGAGCATGTGTTAAAATGATATGGTCAATTTCAGAAGGATCAAAACCAAGGTTTTTATTCATATCCTCAGTTACCAGTCCTT
>CAZWGG010000445.1:0-1469 GCA_964633305.1 uncultured Bacteroidales bacterium | reverse complement strand
CGCAATCTAAAAGAATTTTTTTCCCTTTTTCTGTTATTATGAGATGTTTACTCCCTGTTACCTCCCTCGCGGCCCCTAAAAATTTAATGATCATTGAGATTGAGATTATTAAAGTTTATAATAGAAATTCGTCATAAAATTAGTTATTTCTTTCAATGGTCAAAATATATTGTTCAGATTGTGACTATTTATGATTGCACCAATTGTAGCTTTTATGATGTATACTAATTCTTAATAGGTATGCGAAGCAATAACAATTTAGAATTAGTTATACCTGCCTGAGCGCTCTGCATTTGCGAAGCTCCGTCCGACGTCTGACTCGTCCTAAAAAAAGTTTACAGGTTAATTAAAAAAATACTATGATAAGTTTACATTATAAATTGTACTAAGGTTTTTCAAATATCATTAATACGAATTTAACCATCTGTATCTTCTTGCTGTATCACCAAACCTAACTGCAGCCATAATTTCATGTGAGCCAAAAGTATATTTCATTAGTGAGTTAAAATTATAATCAAAAGCATAACCAATATAATACCTGTCAACTTTTACACCTCCAAAAATAACCATTGCACTTCCAGTGCGGAAAGATAATCCTGCCCAATAATCCTGATCAATATTGACTTTCAATTGAATATCCAGTTGAGTTTTAATTGTTTGAGGAATTTTTAGAAGGAAAGAGGGTTCCAAATAAATTTTTTTGCTCAACTCGTATTTATACCCTCCCATGACATTGTATTGACGTTTTAACTGGTATTCCCCCAAAGAATTATTGCCAAATTGAACCAACGATTGGAAAACGTTTATAGCTGATATTCCTGCATAATAATTTTTCGAAAGAGCATAAATACCAATACTGGCATCGGGAATAAATAAAGAGTTTTTCCCTCCGTCAATCAAATCGTCAAACTGATCATCAGACTGAATTAGCTTGTCTGAATTCAATCTCATCTGAAAAAAATTGATGGATAATCCCATTGAAAGTAACATTTTTTCCATGCTTAAATGGTAGGCATAAGTAGCTTCGAGCCCCGTACGATCAATAGGGCCATTGCGATCGTTATAAAGATGACCGCCCAATCCGATTTTACTACTACGGGACCCTTTTCTTTTTTTCTTTTTTATTGGTACGGCCTTTAAAATAAAGCTATTACGAAGTAATTTTGAATCAATTGTAATAGAATGGGTTCTTGGACTTCCTTTTATTCCAAGCCACTGTTCCCGTGCAGTAAGACTAATAGTTGTGAATCCTTCAATCCCTGCTACAGCCGGATTCAATAAGAACCTGTTCATGGTATATTGACTGTACAATGGAAGTTGTTGGGCATTTATACTTCCTGCAATACAGGCTAAGATGAATAATAATTGTATTTTAATTATATATCCCTTACAAGGCATTTTTGCTGGTTTTTTTTAAATGTTCTACGATAAAATGGTCACTTTGGTTAACATAGCCAATTATTTTTTAT
>CAZWGG010000444.1:0-5058 GCA_964633305.1 uncultured Bacteroidales bacterium | reverse complement strand
ATTAGGTAACAAAACACAAGATTATTACTATACCATAGTTCATTGTAATTCAAACTGGAAATCGTCAGGGCTTTCTGAGAATGAATTTATTGAAGGTTACTATGAAGCACAAATCAGGGATTTTTTTTATTCGTTCAACACAACTTATGACTACATCCATTATGCATTGGACCTTCCTAATGACGATATGGTACCAAAGCTTAGCGGTAATTATATTTTACTGGTTTACAAAGATTATGACAGGGAAAAAGTCATACTTACCAGGAGATTTTATGTGGTTGAACCCCAGGTTGAAGTAAAAGCTGTTGTAAAAAGACCTAAAACAAGTAATTACAGGGATTCTGGACAAGAAGTTGACTTTATAATTTTTCATAAAGGGTATCATATCAGGGACCCATATGCAGATATTACAGTACATCTTATCCAAAATAGCAGGAACGATAACTTAATTACCACTTTAAAGCCTTTATTTGTTAACCAGGATGAATTGGATTACAGCTACGATTATGAAAATATTTTCCAGGGAGGTAACGAATTCAGGTATTTCGATATTAAAAGCATGAGGTACCAGGCAGAGCACATTGAAGCTATTAACTTCGAAAATCCTTATTATCATGTTTATTTATTCCCGGATGAACAAAGAACCTTTAAGCCTTATTATTTTATAAATGATTTGAATGGGCGCTATTATATTGATGTACAGGAAGGACGAGATAAACATACAGAAGCAGATTATGTGTATGTTCATTTTTCTCTGCCGGTTGAAGCACCGGTTGTTGAAGGGAATGTTTATATCTTTGGCGCTCTTACAGACTGGCGAACTGATGAATCAAACAAGATGACTTATAATTTTGATAGCCATGCTTATGAATTGACATTGTTGCTAAAACAAGGATATTATAATTACCAATACGTAATACGAAAAACTAATCAACAGGCAGCAGATCAAGGTTATTTTGAAGGTAATCATTATGAAACCGAAAATGATTACTGCATATTTGTTTACCATTCCGATTTCACGTTCCGGTATGAAAAACTTATTGGATTTATGCGTACTAATTCATTGAGTGACGGGAATAAATGAGAATGGTATTTTTAATGGCTTTAGGTACTACCATAAAATATCAATATTATATTTGTTGAGGTGCTTATCTTTTAAGATATCTAATCTTGAAAATTTTAATAAACAGATTATTGGAGTAGTATCAGAAACAACTTTAAGCATTAGCAATATCGTCGTTTATATCGTTCAAATCATTATAATTGAATACAGAAACTTTGTAACTCGCAATATGATCTAAAAAATATAATCTTGATAATCCAAGGACTTTAGCTGCAATACCTGATGAGATTTTACCAAGTTCATACAATTTAACCATAGAGCTGTTTATTTAAGATAAACCAACTGCCCGTCCATCAGGCATGACCTGTATTCTGGCGGCTGCAGGCACTTTAGGTAAACCAGGCATAGTCATTATATTACCGCAAATTATTACTACAAAACCGGCCCCTGCAGAAATGCGAGCTTCATTAACAGTGATTCTGAAATTTCTTGGACGGCCAAGAAGTTTTGCATTATCAGATAATGATTTTGGTGTTTTAGCAATGCAAATAGGTAAATTATTATAACCATGTTTCGCTATAAGTTCAATATCTGTTTCGGCTTTACGGTCAAAGTCTACATCGTCTGCACCGTAAATATTCCTGGCAATAGTTCTTATCTTTTCTCTAAGAGGTAGATCAAGAGAATATTGGAATTGAAGTTTTTTGTCTCCATTTAATTTAATTATGTCAATTACAGCTTCTGCAAGTTTTAATGCACCAGTGCCTCCATCTTTAAAGTGGCTGGCAACCACGGCTTTTATTCCCTTTTCCTCATAATAGGCAACAACTTGTTGCAAATCGTCATCGGTATCGTCGTTAAACCTGTTTATAGCAACAACCGGTTCAATATCAAACGATCTTATATTTTCAATATGTTTATCAAGGTTGGCAAATCCCCCGTTTTCGTTTAACCATCCGTGATACTTCAATGCTTTTATAGTAGCAACTATAACTACTGCATTTGGATTTAACCCGGCAGTCCGGCATTTAATATGGAAGAATTTTTCTGCTCCCAGGTCAGTGGCAAAACCGGCTTCCGTAACAACAAAATCAGCAAGTTTTAATGCCATTTTTGTTGCAATGGCCGAGTTTGTTCCCTGTGCAATATTGGCAAATGGCCCGGCATGCACAAATGCAGGGGTACCCTCTATTGTTTGTACCAGGTTTGGGTGAATAGTATCCCGCAATAAAATTTGCATAGCTCCTGCAGCTTTTAGGTCTTTTGCCCTAACAGGCTCACCTTTATAGGTATAGGCAACAATTGTTCGTGCAAGCCTTTCTCCTAAATCCATGAAATTTTCTGCCAGGCAAAGCATAGCCATAACTTCCGATGCAGGTGTAATGTTAAATCCATCTTGGCGGGGAATACCATGTTTTACGCCTCCCAATCCAACAAAAATTTCACGTAAAGCCCTGTCATTTAAATCTATTACCCTGCGCCAAATAATTCTTCTGGGATCAATGTTTAATTCATTGCCATGTTGAAGATGGTTGTCTACCATTGCTGCCAAAAGGTTATTTGCCTTGCTTACAGAATACATGTCACCTACAAAATGCAAGTTAATATCTTCGGCAGGCATAACTTGAGCCAAGCCAGCTCCTGTTCCACCACCTTTAATACCAAAATAAGGGCCCAAAGAAGGTTCTCGCAGGCAAATGGCAGTTTTCCGTCCTAATTGTCGTAAAGCATCTCCCAAACCGATTGTTGTGGTTGTTTTACCTTCTCCTTGTGGAGTAGGGGTCATAGCAGTAACCAGGATCAGTTTGCCGTTAGGATTATTTTTTCTACTTTCAAGATGTGTGATAGGCACTTTGGCAATATAATGGCCATGTGGTAAAATCGATTCTGCATCTAATCCTATATCAGCTGCAACATCATAAATTTTTTTGAGCTTGTAGCCGGAGTATTCAATATTATTCATAAGTTAAGTGATGTTTATGAAAAAGGCATAAAAATAAATAAATTTTGTATAAATATTAAAAATTGAAGGAAATAAAATGTAAAAGATTTGAAATCTACCAAAGGTGGCTTTTATCTTTCAAGATGCAATTGACTATTCTTATATATTGCTCCTTTGAAAAAAAGCACTTGCACTCGGGCAGGCTAAATGACATATAATTGTTAACTGAAGGGGCATAGTATTGACCTTTTGCATCTTGGACAGTAGATGCATAAATGCACCCGGAGTTTACTTTATCACTAAGATTGGGATCAGCATACGTATCACAGCACCAATCACCTGCATCTGTACAATTTGAAGCATCAACGAGTTCATTGTCAAACTCAGTTTCATGTGTATGATAAAGATTAAAAAAATGCCCTAATTGTTCAATAAGGAAGGTTCCATCAACACATGATTTTTTTAATATAATGACATCTTTGTAATCGCCTGGATAATAAGTATATCCGCATAACTCATCGTATGAATCATTAACCAATTGTGAGACAAGATAAAGGTTTATAGTATTGGGAACAAAATTTTGGGCCACCAGGTCGTTTTCATTGTTAGCTTTTGTAAGCGAATCGAAGTGATAATTTTCGACATTTTGAGTTGAAGATACAGTAAAACTAATTTTTATCGGGTCAAAAACAGAATTTGCCGAGCTTAAGGCAGTAGTCAAAGTAGACATATTGAAATTTGTCAACCCGCCTTCGTCTTCTACCACAAAAACAGAAACAGAAAAAGTACGGTTAAGCTCAAGCATATCATTAACGCTATCGGTATAAGCAATTTGAAAATCAATTTGCTGTTGAGTAATCTCTGTTGCACAGTTAATCTGAGAGTAAGAAACCGGGAATATCAAGCCCAATAGTATTGCAAGTAAAATAGTTGCTTTCATGTGTTTATAATTTAGTATTGTTAAGGAAATGCTTTTTTATCGGTTTTACTTATATTTCAAAGGTTACATATTGTTGTTCAAAAATTATACCGGTCACAAATAGGTTTATAGAAAGTATTTTAGTATATATTATCCTAATTCAAATTAATTACTGTCTTTAATATTCCTCATCTTCTTCTTGTCCTATTGTTCCAATAATTCTAAACTCTGTTCTCCTGTTTCTTTCACGGCCTTCGGGATTGTCCGACCCGTCGGGGTTATAGTTCGGGGCAACAGGTTTTTCAGCGCCATACCCCTTTGCAACAAGCCTTTCTGAAGAAATACCTTTACTAATTAGGTATTTAATAACATTCTCAGCCCTTTGTTGCGATAATTCTTTATTGTACTCGGCATCACCGATACTGTCGGTATGTGCCCCGATTTCAACAATAAATTCCGGGGCTTCTTTCAACAATACAAGTAAGGTAGTATCAAGAACATTTTTGGCCCTTTGGTTTAAATCGGCCTTATTAAATTCATAATAAATATTTTCAAGCACAACGGGTTTATCAGTAAGCACATTAACCCATATAGGGGGCATTTCAATAGTATCCGAGAAATTAAAGAATTCAGTAGAAAGGTGCAGTTCACTATCAAAATACTGGAAACCTTCCATTTTAAATTCATAATTTTGTTCGGGCTTTAAATTAAAAAAGAACTTTCCATCTTCTGCTGTCTTGTATCTTTCCATAAACACGTACTCTTTTGTTTCTTTATCCTGCATGTAAAGTGCAATTTTAGCTTCATTCAACGGTTCTATGGTATCCGGGGGGTTCATGAAGTCAAAATTTGTAAGGTCCCTCTTTCTTCCATACTTATCTTTTTCGAAGGGGTAAATGGTACTGGTAACAGTTATCCTTATAAATTCGTTCCATCGGTAATAATAAATGTCATCACAACAATTTTCTGTATTAAGATTGGTACTACCCGGCCTGTTTGATACAAAGAAACCATCTTCCCCTGTTTTTCCTACAGTGAAATACAAGTCATCATAACTTGAATTTAAAGGATAACCGATAAAAACAATGCTCTACCATATTCTACTTGATCCAAAATCCTTAAACATGTCTAATC
>CAZWGG010000443.1:0-5061 GCA_964633305.1 uncultured Bacteroidales bacterium | reverse complement strand
CAAGGCTTAGCACAGCAGGTTTTATGAGACACAAACACCTGGATTATAATCATTTGGAGGTTTTATTGAAAAAGTATCGAAATAAGTACAACAAGATATTTATTGTTAGCGAAAGCATTTTTAGCATGGATGGGGATATTGCTGATTTGCACCGGCTTATAGAACTTAAAAACAGGTACGATGGCCTATTGTATATCGATGAGGCCCATGCGCTAGGAGTACGAGGAAAGAGTGGATTGGGACGCGCCGAAGAGCTTGATTGTATATCTGGCATTGACTTTATAGTAGGTACACTGGGTAAAGCAATGGCCTCAGTAGGAGCTTTTGTGGTATGTAATCAAATATTCAAAGATTTTTTGATCAATCATTCCCGCCCGTTTATTTTTAGCACTGCATTGCCCCCGATAAATGTAGCATGGAGTCGTTATGTATTTCGAAAACTTTCGGCAATGGAGGCGCAACGTCAAAAGTTGCACGAGCTTACCACCCGGTTTGCCAATCTGTTAAATATAGAAGCTACAAGCCATATTATTCCCTTTATTCTTGGCTCCAATGCAAATGCAGTTAAGAAATCAATTTTGCTAAAAAAACACGGCTTTAATGTACTGCCTGTTAGGTATCCTACGGTACCTATAAACACGGCACGACTTCGGTTTTCATTAAATGCATCATTAAATATTGAGCAATTAAAACCAGTAAAAACACTCTTACAAATTCAGGAATAACACAATGAACAAACAATGGATAAAACGCAGGAATAACCCCAAGGTCATCATTTTTTTCAATGGATGGGGAATGGATAATGCAGCTATTTGTCATTTGGACACAACCGGATACGAACTGTATGTGTTAAATGATTATTCAAAACTTGGCTTAATTGAGGAAACATTTAGCGGCTACCGGGAAATATATGTTGTAGCTTGGTCGCTTGGGGTATGGGCAGCAATGTGCATACTTTCAAAATGTACTATACCTGTAAAAAAAGCAATAGCTATAAACGGAACAGCAAAACCGATGGATGTTACAAAAGGCATAAACCCAATCATTTTTAAAGGAACACTGGAAGGGTGGGATGAAAAAAACCGTGAACGTTTCCTGATGAGAATTATTGGGGGTAAAAAGACATACCTGGAAAACAGGCAAAAGTTTGGGAAACGCACTATTGAAAGCCAAAAAGCAGAACTGGAAGCTATATCTATGCAGCTTGCAGAGATAGAAAAAAGCGATTTTGTTTTCGACCAGGCAATGATTGGAACTGCCGATGCCATATTTACCCCGGAAAATCAACTAAATTATTGGAGCTCTAAAACTCAATGTATAACCATTGATATGCCCCATTATCCTTTTTTGCATTTCACTTCGTGCCATGAAATTATTAATCAATAACCAGGTGATGATAATTGACAAAACATTTGTAAAAAAACAATTTAATAGCAGACTAAACACCTATTCTGCCCAGGCTGTGGTTCAGAAAAGTATTGCCTTAAAACTGGTTTGGTTGTTAAATGAGTTACAGCTTAACCAGTTTTCAAAAGTATTTGAGGTTGGTTGTGGTACAGGATTTTTAACTGTCCAATTACTTAAGAAGCTGGCAATTGACCAACTGATTGTAAATGATATTACAAACTCGGTACAAGAAAAAATAAGTGAAATAGCCGAACATTACAAGATAAACATCCCGTTTTTGTTTGGCGATGCCGAAGAAACAGCCTTTCCTCAAAACCTTAATGCCGTTTTTTCCACGTCTACCATACAATGGTTTAAACACCTGGAACGCTTTTTTACTAAAGTAAACAATTATCTAAACTCAAAGGGCATATTTGCCTTTAGCACATTTGGCCCTGATAATTTCATAGAAATAAGCGACTTAACAGGCGTTAGCCTGGAATACCACAGCTTAAACAAACTATGCACCATGTTGCCTAACGAGTTTGAAATTCTTTCTGCCCAAGAATGGGTTGAGAAAATGGAATTTAAGCATCCTATAAATGTTTTACGCCATATTAAACAAACCGGGGTAAATGCCATTAGAAAAGTTTTTTTTGGGAAAGAGTACTTTCAGAAATTTACCGAAAATTATTGCAAGAGGTTTACAACATCATCAAATACTGTAACGCTAACCTATCATCCGATTATTATAATTGCTCAAAAAAAGTAAAATAATGCTTGACCATCTTTTTATTACCGGCATTGATACTGATTGTGGAAAAACTTATATTACCGGGCTTATTGCCTATCATTTAAAACGATTGGGGGTAAATTGCATTACCAGCAAGCTTGTACAAACGGGATGTTCCGGTATTGCCAAAGATATTATTGAACATAGAAAAACGATGGGAATAGACATACTGCCCGAAGATTCTAATGGATTAACCTGTCTTTTTGTTTATACGTTTCCGGCATCTCCACACCTTTCGGCAATTATAGACCAGCATCCTTTTGATATAAAAATTGTTGAACAATCGATAAACAAACTAAAGAGCCAATATGATATTGTTTTAACAGAAGGGGCAGGAGGCCTTACAGCTCCCCTAAACCAACAAATGCTTACAGCCGATTATTTGAGCCGGTACCAAATACCGGTTGTTTTGGTAAGTTCGTCTAGGCTAGGAAGTATAAACCACACATTGTTGAGCATTAATTACTGCAAAAACAACAACATTAGGCTCACTGTTGTGGTTTATAACCATTTTCCCCACGATAATAAAAAAATAGCTTGCGGTTCGTATAAGTTTATAAAAAGTTACCTCGAAAAAAACTATCCGGCCATAAAGTTGATACACTGCAATGATTTGCAAAAAAAATCAAATGCCAATGTAATTGATTTATTTATGTAGTTTTCATCAACAAATAAATGTGACTGAATAATGCCTCTGTTCGGCCCGGGCACGACCTGAGTTGGTCTTATCAATTCAGGCTATCTTGACCTATCAGCAATAGTGTTTACAAACTACCGGATAAAATACGATATAGTTGTGCTGTGCTAAACTATACCAGGGTGTGTGTTTTTTCATATTTTTCTATTTATGATCGCTACTTGATGTGCGTTGCTTTATTATTTATTTGTCGTGAATATTTTTCTTAAAATAAATAAACAAGAATTACAATGTTTTATGTTTGAGCTTGTGTTTCGTTATTCTTTAGTTCCTTCTAATGTTTTTTGTAATAATTCATTAATCTCCTTGTCCACTATATCTACAAGTTTTTCATTTTTATAATCGTATTTTTTTATTGTCATTGATTCATGATGTTCATCAAATTTCCCATCCTTATTATGATCAATACCAAATTGGATTATTAAATCTTTACGGTTATTAATAAAATCATAATTGACTATATCTGAATTCTCAAGGTTAATTTTTCTCAGTTTCTGTTCTTTCAATGAATAGATATATAAAGATTTCAAGTCATTTAGATTAATAACTCCATCTTTATATGTATCAGTTTCTGAGGCAGAAAATAATATTAAAATATCCTTTTCAGAATATTCAACATTAATTTCATTGAAATTAATTCTATCATCAAAAAGTTTTTTTAAATCGTTTTTTTTCAGGTCAAATATTAAAAGATTATTATATGATCCATAATAACGTTTTGAATATCTTGTGTCGGCAGGTTTTATACTACCAGAATAATCCATTAGTCCTAGAACTTCCTCATCAATATTTTCCGGGGAATTTAAAGTCTTTTGAGATACTGGAATCATATAAACCAAATTTAAAGTATCCACAAGTCGAGGAAAATCATAAGAAATTAGTTGTTGTCTTTTATTTTCCTTTTGTAATTTTTCAATTTTCTCATCTGACAGAATTCCATCATTTTGCCTATTATTATATTTTAGTTCTCTTGTTATTTCTGTTACTCCAAAGAAAATTAACATTATCAATCCAAATGCTACCATCAGTGCAATAAGGGTTCCGAGAACTGCTAGTAATTTTTGATTATAAGTTTTTAGTTTTTCAATATTCATTTTTTTAGATTTTTATAATGAGGCACAAACAATAAGGGTTGCGGAGCTGCATTCCTATCAACCGCGATTTACTTTTAAAAATTATTTTTTTACACTTCCTTTATTTCCGTATTAAATGTAAATTAAGGTTAGCCTTTGCATTACTGGCTATTGAATTAAAAAAGTCTTAAGAACTTTTTAATTTTAACCCCTTACAAATATATTCAATTAATTCACAAGGATTTACATCAATTGCCAAAGCAATAAGATAGAGTTCATCAACTCTAAGTTTTGTATTTTGATTATTTGACAATTCACTTAATCTTGTTTTACTAATTCCAGTCTTTCTTGAAACTTCCGATCTATTAATTGATTTACGTGATAGATAAATTCCTAATTCTGTCATTTTATCTGATTTTGGGACAATAAAATTACCTAACAAGACAATGTTTTCCGATTTTCTAAACAAATTATTTTAATTTTATCCGGTATTGAGTATATTTGTTCCGAATAGAAGATAATATTATCTTATAATAAGAACGTCGTTTTATAAATTTTTTTATTAAAAACTTTAAACATGGATAAAAGTGAAATCATAATAGATATAATTAAAGAAGACATGCGGTTTTATCAATTCATTACTGGTTTAAGTAAAATGGGCATTGAAATTTACAGTTTTGATTTGGATTTAATGAGTATAGTTGCTAAACTAATGAACATAAAAGATGAAGATATGACAGATGCCTGGATGGAGTTGTATGTTACAGAATTGAGTAAGTGTGAAAATGTTTCGGTAGAGCCTTTAGGAAAAAATCTTATCCCACTTGCAGAAGAATGTTATCATAAATTATTAAATTTTTTGGGGTCATGATGATGATGTGTTTTGACGCCTGTCCAATGAATTCTCTTTTATGGCCAGATGATAGACTCATAACCGGAATGACACATCATATACTGGTTATAAATGAAATTTTACTTATGAAACCAGTAAGGGATATAAAAAAAGACACCATGTTTTTGAGGAATAGGTTTAGTATGCATTACATTTCGTTAAACGCATACTTAGTGCCTGCCAGAAAACTCCTATTTTTTAAAGTCTTTGATAAGAAAAC
>CAZWGG010000442.1:0-5066 GCA_964633305.1 uncultured Bacteroidales bacterium | reverse complement strand
TGTTTTGACCAGTTTTTTAACATTTGAACGGTTTTTCGCTGCAATGTGGGTTAAGATGTTCTTCTTTTCGTTCTGCAGGTTGTAGACAATGATAATATGTTTGGCATTAGCTTTACTTCGACTATATGGAGGAATTTAATTCTGTTCCTTAAAATTCCTGTTCATTATAATAATATCCAACAGGCATAATATACAAAGGTTCTTCGTCGGTTGGCAGTTGTAAAAGAGTTTTTATTTCATCATCTTTGAATGCACCAATTGCACAAGTTCCTAAATATTTTTTTTATTTCCGGTATTAAACCTGTCCATTTTCCAGTTTTTCGGGTTATTTTTTATATAATTCCGTATCCTGCATAATGATTTATAGTTTTGTATTACATTGTCGTGAAAACGGGATTGCCAACAAAAACCAGGGTTAATATTTCTGGCATATTTTGTAACCACTGATTTGTACGAACCAATTATGGATGACAGGGTGTTTCTGCCCTGGTTTTGAAAACGTTTTTGTCCGATGGTTGTATACGGTTTATCGGATTTTTTGGTTGGTTCGGTTGGTTCGGTTGGTTCGGTTGTAGAGACAAGGCAATGCCTTGTCTCTACAACCGAACCACCATCACCGTTCAAATCACCATTCCCATTTTTGATATTCCCCTGTTTATTTATTACAACAATTCCATGCACATGGTTGGGCATAATTATATATTCATCCAATAATACAAATGGGAAATGTTCCGGGATTTCTGCCCAATATTTATCAGCAATTTTTCCAATTTCCGATAAATTCATTTCCCCGTCAATAATATCCCCAAAATAACAATGTCGATTACCGGTACATATCGTCACAAAATATTTTCCGTTCCAGGAATAATTCCAGTTTTGTAAACGGGTAGATGAAATCCGGTATTTATTTTTGTATTTATCGGTCATTTGTTATTTTGCCCGGTATAATATTTCTATTATTCTTTGTTTTATTTTTTTTATCGCCTTCGCAGTATGTCTTTTAACACCTTACAACCCCAAACAATCCACCAAATTCTGCCGGTACGATGCCCCAACTGGAATTGTTTTCGTATTGTTTTTTTCTTCAATTAAAATGGTATTTCCCCGTATGGCTTTTATTTTTTCTATGGCAACAATATAAGATTTGTGTACCCGTAAAAATTTATCCGGGGGCAATATCTCGGCCATGCCCACCATGGTTTTAATAATAGCAAGCTTCTTTGTTCCTGTTCCTATTATAATATAATTGCCGGCGCCTTCCACGTAAAGAATATCATTGAAATCTATTTTTATTTTTTTACCGTCATAATCTGCGAAAAAGAAATCATGGGATTTATCCTTTTCTTTTATCTTATTTAAATTTTTAATTATACGGTCAACAGCTATTTGAAACCGTTTAAAACTTATGGGTTTCATTAGGTAATCGGCAACGCCATAGTCGTACCCTTTTAATGCATACTGGTTGTAACTGGTTGCAAACACTATTTTGGGCATGGTATGGCCTAGTTTTTCTTTAAGGCTTTCAATAAAATCGAGCCCTGTTATTTCAGGCATCTCTATATCAAGAAAAACAATATCAACTGTCTCGTTATCAAAAAAGTTTAAAGCTTCAATAGGGTTGGTGGTTGCCAGTTTTACGGATAATGCAGAAATTTTGCTTACATGGTCTTTTAACAGGTTTACCGAATCTTTCTGGTCGTCAACAATAATGCAGAAATACATAATTTACACGGTTAATGATAATTCACTATAATGTATATTTTCTTCTTTTACGGTTTTCAGGCTAAACTTTTGTGGGTAATACAATTCAAGCAATTGTTTTACCTCTTTTATGCTTATTCCTTTATGAATAATAGTTTTGCGTTCGCTTATTTTATTTTTCACACTGAAAATAATAATTTCCGGTGTAATAACACAATTTATTTTTATCGGGTATTGCGGATCGTTATACAAACCGTGTTTAAAGGCATTTTCCACAAAAGTGATTAAAATGCGTGGAAGTATTTTTTCTCCATTTGCCTGCCCCTGGCAATTAAAATCAACATAAGCTTTTGTTGTAAGCAGTTTTTGCAGGGCTATGAAATCTTTAATATACGCCAGTTCGCTTTTCAACAGTACTTTTTCAGAGGGATTGGTGTTGAATGCATAGCGAAGCATGTTTGAAAACAGTTCGATAGATTCTGCAGCTTTTTCTTCTGTATTGTGAACATAGCTGTAACAATAATTTAGAAAGTTAAAAGTAACATGAGAATCAAACTGGTTTTTCAGGAAGTTAAGTTCGTTTTCCAGTTGAAATTTTTCGTAATTGTTTTGCTTGTTTATCTTTTTTATAATTAATTTATGCCGGTAGAAAACATAAAAGAATGTACCGGCAAGCAAAAACCATATCAAATGCCCTGTTAAAAACAAGGATGCCGGCAGTGTGCCTAACCTGCCTTTTTCCCCAGGCACATACACTATGAAATTATGTTGTGTATTTATTACCCAGAACAGGGACAAAAATACGGTTAAAAAAAACAAAATTCCTATGATAATAATTTGGTACAGGTTATATTTTTTCTCCAGGTAGGCTGTTTCTTTCATTCCCTTCATATTTTTTAATCCCAATATACAATATTACAAGGAATTATTGTTCCATACAATTTTTTTATTCAAATTAGGGAAATACAAGGACGAACAGCGTTTTTTTCGGTATGACCCGTCAGCTATAACTTCAGTGAAGGCTGATATCGATTATTGTATAGTTTTATGATTAGGTATTCCTCTTTTTACTGAGCCGAAATAAACTTGTACATCAATATGCATTATTCATGCTCTGCAATATCTGTTTTACTTATTTCAACTAAATTACTTCTCTCAATCATTTCAATAATCAAATCAAGGTTTTTTGAAAATATCTCTAATAAATGAATATTTGAAATATTTCCTGTTTTAATTAGTGCCTGCCAGAAAACTCCTATTTTTTAAAGTCTTTGATAAGAAAACGTCAAAGACAAGGCTTTCGAAGCCTTGAAAATGAGGAGTTTACTGATTGTAAATGACTATTTTCAAGGCAAGAAGAACGCAGTATTTGGCGTTTTCTTGCAAAGACTAATTAAGATTAATTTTTTGGGCTCGGATTTGATGAGAAATGATTCTAAAAAGTCAATATCTTTTGTAATAACTATCCTTTTTTCAGATATCGATAATTTGTTTATCCATTCATCTTTTGTATTGTTTTTATCAGGTAATTCAAGTGTATGAACCGAGTCAAAGCCTTTCCATTTTAAAAAGTCGGAAAGAGATTTTGGTAATTGTGCGTCAACGATAAATCTCACGATGCAATTTTATGTATGCTTTTTACTTGTACCAATTTTGATGCATATTCTAAACATGCAAGAAAATCTTCTTTTTCTAAATCAGGATAGTCATTTAACAGTTCATCAATAGTCATCCCTGAAGCTAACAACTCAAGCATATTTTCTACAGGGTATCTAAGTCCGCGTATGGTTGGTTTTCCATGGCATATTTCAGGGTCGATGGTAATTCTGTTTAATAAGTTTTCCATTTTATGTTTTTTATACAAATTTACAACTTTTTTCATGTTTTTTACCACAGAGAAACACAGGGTTATTTGTTATAATTTTTTTATTTCCTTATTATTTCATAACAATAGTCAACATTTTTCAACTTCTAACCAACTTACTCTTCAATTCGTTTCCTTGAAAAGGGCAGGGTTGTTAAGTTTTCTGGGTATTCAATCATATAATGAAACCTCTACAAGGTTTTAAATTTCTACTGTTACATATTTTACTACAATATTGCAACTTCTACAAAGTTGAATTATCGCGTAGCGATTGTATTGTTGTAGAACTATTTTGTTATCAAGGAGCAAAATCTAGTAGAGGTTTCATATTGAGGTTAGAATCTATCAGTCCTGCCTTTTTCAAGGGGATGACTTTCTGGACGTTTCGGATGACGTTGATTAATGTCCAACTTCATTCTTCCACGTACCTCACCTCCATGACATATTTTCCCGCGTAGGGCGTTATGCTGTCAAGGCCGTATGAATAACAGGTCGATGGAATTTGTTTGGTTTTTTCATCGGGCTTACTTAACCAATACGGGGCTTCTTTGTTAACAGGTGACAGCTCAAATTCGGGATTTTTAACAGGTAATGGCACCCAGTTTCCTTTTTTGTCCTGGAACTCGATTACAAAATTGTCAAAATAAAAATTTCCCCTACCCATACATATACCGCCAAATATAATTTTTTTCATTTCCTTTTCAACATCGCCTTTTATGGTATACACATCCCATGTTTTTTTTCGTATGGGCTGTTGATACATATTATTGAAAAAAAGCACTTCTTCTTTTTTATTTTCCAGACGTACCCAAATACCTGCCCACCCGGCTCGTTCATCCAGTTTTGTTTTTACATAAGCGCTTATTTTAAACTGCTGAAAATTTGATGAAGGAATTTCAAGTACTTGTTTGAAAGCTGTCCACTTTATGGGAGAAGTTTCCTGTGAATACAGGGTAGTGGATGTGCAAACAATGAACACTATTAATAAAATATTTGTCATTTCTTAACAATAAACCATTTCCACAAGCTTTATTTTTTATCACAGATTAACACAGAGTTATTTATTTTATACTTTTCCATCTCCGTGTTATTCTGTTTACTGCCTCTGCGTTACTCAGTGGTATATACTACTAAGCTTCATTCTTCCACATATCTCACCTCCATAGCATATTTTCCTTCATAAGGGGTTATGCTATCCAGGCCAAATGAATAACAGGTTGATGGAATAGGTCTGTAATTTTCTTTTGGCCATCTTTCTATCCAATTTGGAGCTTTATTATTAACCGGTTCCTGCTCAAAACTAGGGTTTTTAACATCTAGTTTTTTCCAGTTTCCTTTTTTATCCTGGAACTCAATGGTAAAATTATCAAAATAAAAATCTCCCCTGCCTTCACATAAACCCCCGAATACAATTTTTTTCATTTCCTTTTCAATATTACCCTTTATGGTATACACATCCCATGTTTTTTTTCGTATGGGCCTTTGGTACATGTTATTAAAA
>CAZWGG010000441.1:0-5069 GCA_964633305.1 uncultured Bacteroidales bacterium | reverse complement strand
CATACTTTTTTATAAAAATCGCACTTCATACAATTAACTGATTTCATTGCAAATGTTCCTTGAGTTTTTCCTTCACATAGAGTTCCAGCAACCACCCAACAACAACGGCCCCCGTTCTTTCCTCCATTTGTTAAATCTAAGTTCTCCTCTAAAGCTGCGGGGCAAACACCAAGTTCATCTACTTTAGACCCATTTGGTTCCCGTCCGCATTTTTTGTATTCCCAACAATTCATCTTCATTATTCCACCATTTACAACTAGTTAGATTTAAATATATACGGATTCAGTACTAATTAGTTTTACTTAAATTAACACTTTTCAGTAAAATCTCTTTTGTTTATGGTAATTTAGTATTTCCAATAACATTCAAATTATTGTACTATTAGCAGACACTTATTCTTTCAGAAATTCAATGTCAATAAGAAATTGACGAAGATAAAAAGTTACAACATTTGTGACATGTTGCTTGCTGGGTTAGAACTATTTGTTGTCAACTTCTTTCATGGTCAACTGTATTCTCTTTCGTTCAACATCTACTTCTAAAACCTTTACTTTTACATGTTGATGCAGCTTAACAATTTCATGAGGGTTTTTAATAAAGCGGTCGGCCAGTTGAGAGATATGTACAAGTCCGTCTTGTTTCACTCCTATGTCGACAAAAGCGCCAAAATTAGTAATGTTAGTTACTATTCCGGGTAAAATCATTCCCGGTTTTACATCTTCAATAGAATAAATACCCTCGGCAAAATCAAAAATTTTTATTTTAGTTCTTGGATCACGACCTGGTTTAGCAAGCTCGTCAATTATATCTTTTAATGTGGGGATACCGGTTTTTTCGCTTACATATTTTTTTATATCAATACCTCCTCTCAGCTCTTCGTTATTTAATAAATCAGAAACAGTTGATTTCAAACTTTTTGCCATATGTTCAACAATATGGTAACTTTCAGGATGAACGGCACTATTATCAAGAGGGTTACTCCCATCTCTAATTCTAAGAAATCCGGCAGATTGTTCAAAAGCTTTATCACCCATACGTGGTACTTTTTTCAAATCATTCCGTGACTTAAAAGGACCGTTCTCAGTTCGGTAATTAACAATATTTTGAGCCAACTGCGGGCCTAAGCCTGAAACATAAGTCAATAGATGTTTACTGGCAGTGTTCACTTCCACTCCTACAGCGTTAACACAACTTTCTACTACTTGGTCTAAGCCTGCCTTTAACTTGTTTTGGTCCACATCGTGTTGGTACTGACCTACACCAATTGATTTCGGATCTATTTTAACTAATTCGGCGAGCGGGTCCATAAGACGACGGCCAATAGACACTGCTCCTCTAACCGTTACATCATAAGTTGGAAACTCCTCTCGGGCTACTTTCGATGCAGAATATACCGATGCTCCTGCTTCGTTAACAACAAAAACCTGGATATCACGATCAAATTTTAAAAACTTAATGAACCGCTCTGTTTCCCGGCTTGCTGTTCCATTTCCAATTGAAATTGCTTCTATTTTATATTGGCTTACTAATGTATCTAACTTTTTCGCTGCCTTTCCTGTTTCATTTTGAGGAGGGTGAGGATATATGGTCTCATTATGTAAAAGGTTACCTTGTGGGTCTAGGCACACAATTTTACATCCTGTCCGGTAGCCTGGGTCAATGGCAAGAATCCGTTTTTGACCTAATGGCGCAGCCATAAGTAATTGCCTTAAATTATCTGAAAATACGTTAATTGCCTCTTCATCGGCTTTTTCTTTTGCCATTTGCCTGTATTCGGTCTCAATAGATGGTGCTAAAAGTCTTTTATAACTGTCGTTTACAGCTATTTTTACCTGTTCGCTAACGTCATAGAAACCTTTTACAAAAAGTTCTTCCAGTGTTTCAATTGCATTTTCTACATTGGGTTCGATGGAAAGTTTAAGAAATCCTTCATCTTCTCCGCGATACATAGCCAATAGTCTGTGTGACGGGCATTTCGCCAATGATTCTGAGAAATCAAAGTAATCTTTATATTTTATGCCTTCTTGCTCTTTCGCCTTTACTAATTTAGAAAATATTATTGCTTCACGGTCAAATAAACTTCTTATAGCATTTCTTGAAAGTTTGTTTTCATTTACCCACTCGGCAATGATATCTCTGGCCCCTTGTAAGGCATCATCAGCAGTTAAAACTTTGTCTGAAATATATTCATTGGCACGTGAATAAATATCTGTTTCCTTTTGTTTCATGAGTATTTGTGCAAGAGGTTCAAGTCCTTTCTCGCGAGCAACAGACGCACGTGTTTTCTTTTTAGGTTTATATGGCAGGTATAAGTCTTCTAGCTCAGTAAGTGTAATGGCTGTAAGTATTTTCTGCTTTAATTCATCGGTAAGTTTCCCTTGTTGTTCTATTGATTTTAATATGGTTTCCCTTCTCTTATCTATCTCGATAAGTTTAATATGTTGATTCCTAATTTCCGCAAGTTGTATTTCATCAAGGCTCCCGGTTGCTTCTTTTCGATACCGGCTAATAAAAGGAATTGTCGCACTTTCTTCAAGCAGCCGTAATGTATTTTCAACCTGCCAGGGAACTAATGATAAGTTCTTTGATATTATTTCAATATATTTTTTTTCCATAAACCAATAAAATAAACACCAGGAATACCTAAAATAATTTTAGGCAAAAGTATGAAAAAATGATAAAAATATAAGTAATATCTGTCTAAAGCGACGGGATAGAAAGAAGAAAACATTGAAGAAAAAATGATATTTATGAACCGAAGACAAATGAACGAGGTCCTTCTTCGAAGTAAATCTACGAATGAGTATCTAAGAATAGTTAATTAAACAGAAGTTGTCTGTCTATAAAATTTATTTTTATTCAACTTCTATTTATCCAATATACTCAAATAAACCATGGTTTGATTAACCAGTACATAGGCAATTTCTCCAAATGTAAATGGTCCTTTCATTACTCCTGTTTTCTTACCTTCAAGTTCTGAATAAATATAATTGAGTATACAATTACAAGATGCAATAATTTCTCCATTAGCGTCATTCTTAACCATGCTATTAAATTCCTTTACATAATTTTCAATAGGTTTTGCTAATTTATATACTGTATTCTTTCGTAAAGGAGCATAAAATAAAACAGATTTATTTTCCTTATCTATATTTTGAAAACTTATATTAATCATTGCGCCTGAATAATCTGCAACCAGTGGCAATTTAGTGTTGATGTTATTTTTCTCGATATATTCAGCAAGATTTTGTTCTACACCATTAATTAAGCAATTAGTGCAACTAAATCCTTCTTCTATGAATTCGATTGAATCTCCATTGCCTTGATGAAAAATATTTAAAATTTCTAAATCTGCTATTTTATTTAAGAGGAGCTCGACATGCATTACAACGATCCTGTTATCATACTTTTTTAGGTTATTTCCATCAAAAATTTTTGGATTTATTTTCCCAATATCATTTAAATCAATACCTGTTACCCAGCCTGTTAAAGGCATGTTATAAATATTATCCAATTTTTGTGCATTTAAGGCAAAACTTGATAAAACATCACTAAAACCAGGTATTAGTATATATGAAAAACCATGTCCGTATCTATCTTTTGTAATGTTATTAATTGAATCAGTACCGTATAATCTGATTTTTACATTCTTCACATAATCTGTAATATTAGTTACAAATATTTTTTCTTTATCAAAACAACCCCCATTTTCTGCCATAAAATAGGGTATGGTCCCACCTATCCAATTTCCTCTAACTAAGTTATTTAATGACTCTTCATGTCCTGCAAGTATGAGTATATTATCTTGCTTAATAAGGCTGTTTACCTCTTCAACTTCCAGTAAGTTATTAATCGTTTTCATTCATCTCAAATTTTATGTTTATCTAAAAATCTTTCGTAAATCAGTTTCGTAAATTTTTTCATATTTTGCACATGTTTCATACAACTCTTTAACGGCGTCATCCATGCTCATTTTACCCGATTCACAAAACAATTTAAGGGAGTTAACTTTCATTTGTAACGAAAAACTCGATAAGGATTGTGTATTTTTTCCTTTAATGAGGTCGCGCCACTCTTGTCTTTTTATTTCCGGTACCATAGCATAAAAAGTTTAAATTAATAATATGAATAAAAATTTGGGAAATTAGTTCTAGGAGAGCTTTAGAACAATAATACTAAAAAGTAATATTGACCGAAAAAAATCCACTGAGCCCGGTTAAAATTACATCAATTAAGAATTTTAATCTCAGACTGTTTCTTAACTTAAAGTTATGAAATTTCTTTTAAAGAAAAAGTTGGATAGTATTTTTTTTCGATTCGTTAGTTCTTAAGTCAATGGGTAGCATCAAATTGTTTTATTTTCTCAACAATAATATTCTCAGCCCCTTCATACATATCTTTAATAAATTCATCGTTGAAATTATATGTCCGGTGCTCTAATCCCATATCCTCTATCCTGTCAAAAAGCATTTCTTTAGCAGTTATTATATCTTTACCATAAATATGGTATGAATCGGCATGCCAATTCATACGCGCTAATTTGACGGTTTTCCCGGTCTGGTACTCAATACCGGTTGCAATTACTTCTTTATTGAACTGTATAAATCCAAACATGTTCATAAAACTTGCTCCCCAAGCGTCATTACTGCGAAATCTTATATTGCAGTTAAGCCAGTATACGCCCTTTTCATCTTCTAAAATACGGTACCAAAGCGACTGCAGACAGGGCGGATCATAACAATCTGTATCTATCTCGGGCATCCATGTAATCATTTGTGCTTGCCTGGTAAAGGGTTGTTTGGCCAATTTATTAATAACTTTCTCAATTTGGTTGATCTTAAAATGTCCTTTCTCTTGCGAAATACCATTCACAAGCTCATTCCAAGTGCCATATTTCTCCAGTCTGCCATGATATGTGTACTCCCAACGGGTATCATCAGGGTCATTTATATTTTTTACCCAATGGTCTTTAAAACCCTTTAATTCAAGCACATACTCTTTTAAATTTTCAATTCCTCCTGGAAAAGCAATGTGTATCATCGGATCTTTTTCGGGTTCCAGAATTGTTA
>CAZWGG010000440.1:1302-5070 GCA_964633305.1 uncultured Bacteroidales bacterium | reverse complement strand
CTTCTTTCACGCATTTGTGACCAGCAAGATATAATTATTGGGATTCCTGTATCTGCCAGGTTAAATAAAGATTTTGAGAAAATAATTGGCCCTATTTTTAATACATTGCCACTGCGATTGATATTAGACTATGATGACACTTACAATCAATTGATCAATAAAGTACAGAAAAATATCTCTACCCTACTAAATAACCAGTTAGTACCTTTTGAAAAAATTATTGAAGAAATCAACCCTGAAAGAAGATTGGATATTGACCCGATAATACAGGTTCTTTTCACGTTTCACGATGTAAATTTCCATGAACTAAACCTTGGTGAAACAGGTATAAAGTTTGTTGAGATCAATCGTAATGTTTCTAATTTCGATTTGGAATTTCATCTTTGGTTTGAAAATTCAATTTTGAAAGGTTTTGTAAATTACAACACGGAAATCTTTACAGGAAAAAGGATAGAGAGGATCATTAATCTGTACCAATTTTTATTAAAGCAATGTATTCTGTTTCCAGGAAATAGCATTGGAAGCATAAAGACATTACCCTCTTCAGAAACAGATTTATTGAAGAGCTTTAATAATACCCATCTGGATTACAATAAAGAGCATTCGATTATAGATTTGTTTATGCATCAGGTAAAATCTTTTCCTGATAAGATTGTACTTGAATGTAATTCTCAAAAAATAAATTATAAAGAGATAAACAATTTATCAGATAAATTTGCCTTCATTCTTGAGAAAAACAATGTTAGATCAAACGTTACAGTGGGAATAATGTTAAACAGGTCCATTGATCTGATAGCAGGAATTCTTGCTGTATTAAAAACCGGTGCCGCATACGTCCCTATAGATCTTGAATTTCCGGAAAAACGGATCAAGTTAATGATAGAAGAATCAGGCATGGAATTAATTATTACAAAGAGTGATATCATTAAAGATTATAACATTACAACAAAAATCGTCGAATTTGATAAGATAATCCACAATTTATTAGATGATGAAAAGTATCTGCCAAAATGTACACCTGATGATATAGCATATATAATTTACACATCAGGTTCTTCAGGTAAACCAAAAGGCATAATGGTGTCTCATAAGGCTGTTGTTAACTTTATACATGGAATAAACGATAATATAAATTTCCCTGGTTGCACTATTATTTCACTTACAACCATATCTTTTGACATTTTTGTTTTAGAATCACTTTTAGCTTTAGCATCTAATACAAAGATCATTCTGGCCAATGAGGGAGAAGCAAAAGATCCTATATCAATTAATCAACTAATATTGGCCCACGATGTAAACATTATGCAGGCAACTCCAACTAAAATTAGATTATTTCTTGAAAGTGGTGTATGTTCAGAAAGTTTTAGAAAATTAGATTACATTTTAGTTGGAGGGGAAGAACTTCCATTAAACATTTTAAAACAACTTCAGAAATCCTCTGAAGCAAAAATATTTAATATGTATGGCCCAACTGAAACTACAGTTTGGTCAACAATGCAAGAGTTAACTAACAGGGATAAAGTTACCATTGGCAAACCTATTGCAAATACACAAATTTTAATATTAAATAAAGCAAACCAGTTACAGCCAATATCTTGTTATGGTGAGATATGTATTGGCGGCGATGGTTTATCAAAAGGATATTATAAAAATGATATTCTTACAGAACGTCATTTTATTATTAACCCTGTTAACAAAACTGAAAAAATTTATAAAACCGGTGACTGGGGCAGATGGCTCGAGAATGGGGAGCTGGAAGTGATAGGCCGAAAAGATTTACAGATTAAAATTTTGGGGCACAGAATAGAATTGGAAGAAATAGAAGCAGCAGTGCAAAAGCATCCGGGTATTGTTTCATGTGTTGCGGTAATAAAGGAAAATGAGGATGGGCATAAATTTATTTCAGCTTATTATGTTAGCAATCAGAAATATTCCAATGGTTCGATGAAACCCGACTTGCATAACTTTGTTAAAGATTTTCTTCCACAATATATGGTGCCTAACCTTTTTATTGAAATTGAAGAGCTCCCTTTGACTCCAAATTTTAAAATAAATAGAAACGCTTTAATAAACAGGAAAGATCATTTTGAAATTAATAAAGAGATAAAATTTGCTAAAAACAATATAGAAGATTTCTTTGTGCATACATGGAAAAATATTTTGAAGATTGATAAAATAAGTACCGATGATAATTTTTTCTCTATCGGGGGACAATCCTTTTATGCTTCAATGATCGCCAGTGAAGCACATCGTAAATTTTCCGTCAGTTTAAAAATCATTGATATTTTTAAAAATCCAACCATAGAAAAGCTTTCTGAATATGTTAGTTCTAAGACCACTCCCAAAGAAATAATTGAATATGAACTAACACCGGCCCAAACGGCAATATATCTGGCGCATGAAATGAATCCCGGTTCAATAGTCAATAATTTACCCTGCGCTTTCATGATAAAGGGGGAAATAGATATTCTTAAACTGGAACAGACTTTTACTAAACTGGTAACAGCGCAAGAATCCCTGAGGACTACATTTCAAAGGAAAAATGAAAAAATAATACAAACAATTAATGAGAATTTTAGTTTTAAGCTTTCTTATTCAAAGGAAGACCAATCTAATATTCAAGTAATAATAGAAGATTTTATTAAACCTTTTAATTTATTAAAATCACCGTTAATAAGAGCGAAAATTGTTGAATTAAGTCTAAACAAATATTTGTTAATAATTGATACCCACCATATTATCAGCGATGCCAATTCTATTCATGTTATTATAAACAATCTTTTATCATGCTATGAAAAAGAAGAAAATATAAAAAGTATATCTCAATTTAAACATTATGTTGAATGGTACAAAAATGAATGTATCAAAGAAAAACAAAACAAACATGAATATTGGAAGAACATTTTAACAGACTGTTTTGAAAGTTCTGAATTTCAATATGATAATATCAAAATTGACTCAGGATTATTTAATGGAAAAATAGTCAAATTTGATATTGATTTTAATCTAAAAGAAAAAATTGAAAAATTTTCAGTTGTAAACAATATTTCGATATCTATATTACTTACAGCTATTTACGCAAAATTAATATCAACCTATCATCAGAAGGGGAAGGTTGCATTTGGAAGTGTAATCAGCGACAGGTACAATTACAATGCTGAAAATTTGATTGGGATGTTTTCTCTTATTTTACCGGTTATTTATAAAATACCTGAAAAGAGCAATTTCATAAACTATATTGAAGATTTTAAAAGCCATTACTTTTTACACCTGGAGAATGTACACTATAATTTATCCGGTTTGATAAATGAATTGGGTATAAATTCAGATAACAGAAATCACCCGCTTTATAATTCTGTTTTTGTATTTCAACAAACAAATGAGCCATTAAATAAACCGGATAAAATCAAAATTGAAAAGATAAACTTTGATTTTAATGTAGCAAAGTTTGATATCTCATTTCTTATATTTCATGGAATTGATCATTTATCGTTCCATATTAACTATGCTGCAGATCATTTCAGGCAGGATTCCATTAACCAACTTGGGAAACATTTTATACAACTAATAGACCAGGCCCTGGAAAATGAAGGAAGGTCTGAATTTAGTTTACTATCAAGAATAGAAAAGGAAATAATAATAAAAGAGTTTAACAAACCTATAGAAAATAGCCTTATAAATGATTTTATAGATAATTATTTTATAAATATTTCAAGAAATTACAGTGACCACATTGCACTTGTTTATAATAATAAAGACCAGATGAAT
>CAZWGG010000440.1:0-1292 GCA_964633305.1 uncultured Bacteroidales bacterium | reverse complement strand
ATTCATTGCCTTTAATTTCTCTGAGATATGATTTCATATTCAGAACTTCATAAGTCTTCTGATAAAATAGCCCAATTCTTGGCTGACAATGGAGCAGCACAAAACAAAGTTGTTGCAATTCTGACTGTATCTCCTGTTTTACAGGTTATGGCTGTTCTTGGGATAATAAAGTCCGGTTCCGCATTTTTACCTATCGACCCATCAATCCCTTATGAGAAGATCAGTTATTATATTAAAGACAGTAATACTCAAATTATTCTAACTGATCATTCTAATTATGAATTGTTCAAAAATATCGACTCGAAGTTAACCGTACGATCATTGGAGTTAATTATTAGTGAAAAGGTTAGTCCCAATTACATTTATCCAAGAAAAAATTTCGAGGATTTAGCTTATATAATTTATACATCCGGTTCAACCGGCGCTCCAAAAGGTGTTCTCCTTACTCATAGAGGTCTTTCAAATTCCATCTTATGGAGAAAAAATGAATACCAGTTGCATTCCGGGGATCGTGTAGCACAGTTTTTTAATTTTTCTTTTGATGGTTATTTAAGTAGCCTTTTAACACCATTAGTAAGTGGTTCTCAAGTTCATATGTTTGATAGAGCTAATTTGAAAAATCCAAAATTTATATGCAAATATATCCAGGATTTTCAGATTACTCATTTTATTATCGTACCATCTTTACTTAAGCATATTTTGAATGAAGCGGTAAATTATAATATGCAAAGCTTGACAAAAATTACACTGGCAGGAGAAGAATTTAATGAGAAGCTGATAAGAGATATTAAAAGCAGAAATGAAAATATAGAGATAATAAATGAATATGGGCCAACTGAAAACAGCATTATTGCAAGTTTTAAAAGAAATGTTAATGAATCGGATATTAATAATATAGGTAATCCTATTCAGAATACGAATATCTTTATTCTTGATAAAGATCAAAATATTTTACCTGTAAATATCCCCGGGGAAATAGCTTTAAGTGGTGCGGGTTTGGCAAAAGGATATTTAAACAATGATGAACTTAATATCCATAAATTTTCAAAACTTAAGGTTTTACCTGAAGTTAAAATATACCGGACAGGTGACAAAGGCAGGTGGAGACCGGATGGCACTATCGAATTTTTAGGACGAATTGATGACCAGGTTAAAATCAACGGTTTCAGGGTTGAAATTAAAGAGATAGAATCTGTTATAGAAAATTATCAAGGTATTCAGAAGGCCATCGTATTTTTTTCAAAAGAGATTCAAATTTTAGCATGTTATTATATAGCAGACGATGATATAGA
>CAZWGG010000439.1:0-5087 GCA_964633305.1 uncultured Bacteroidales bacterium | reverse complement strand
TCCGGATATGAATATTTTCCATCAATTGGGTTAAAAGTAAATTGCATTTTTTCAGTTGCAATTTTAGCCATTTCTATAAAACCAAGGCCTGCACCTCCTTTATGTGTAAATTGCCCATTTGTTATTGTTTTCTTATATAATTTTTTTAATCCTTCATTATCAAGCTGGTTTATGAGGCCTAATTTACCTTCTATTCCAGAAATATCCTCATTTAATATTACGTTTGAAGAAATCAAGCTATATTTACTATTATTATCATATTCAATAGAAAATTTTGGTAAATATTCTTTTCGAATTAAGTCATCCTCTTCTATGTTTTCATTATATTTTAAAATATTTTCAAGCGACTCAATCATTACAAGCAGTATCTTTTTATAAAGTACCATTTTCAATCCTAAATCTATACCAATCCCCTTCAACCTATTGATTAACTGGCCAATAGTATCATACTTTAAAGGGCCGCAATAATATAATAATACCTCTTTATTTTGGTCTTCAGGCATTAAGCTTTATCCAAATTTGGTTATTTATCAAAGATATTGAAATTACAATTTTTTTTTAACTTTTATACCCTGAATAATTTGATAGGACTTAATAATTTTATTATGAAAATACAAAAAATCTGACAAATAAACTTTCTTAAAATTTAAAATAAATTAAAAATATCAGAATTAATATTGCCATTTAAATAACCATGATCTTCTAATAAATTTTTAGAATGTAAAGCCTGAACAGCTAATTTATCACATCTTTCATTGCCGGGATTGTTATTATGACCCTTGATCCAAACAAACTTTACTTTATGCTTTCGAAAAATCTTTAAAAAACGAATCCAAAGATCAGAATTCTTTTTCTTTTTAAAATTCAATTTTTCCCAATTGAAAACCCACCCCTTTTCAACAGATTCGGCAACATATTTAGAATCAGTATAAATCGTTACATCGCAATTAGCTGATTTTAAGGCTTCAAGTCCAATAATTGCAGCCATTAGCTCCATCCGGTTATTGGTGGTAAGTCTATAACCTTCTGATAACTCTTTTTTATGCTTACCTGACATTAAAATCACACCATATCCGCCTGGCCCCGGATTACCACTAGAAGCACCATCGGTATAAATAGTAATTTTATGTGACATTCCCTAATTTAATTCCCGTATTAGAAAGAAAAAGGCGTATTGCAATAGCCAACAAAATTATTCCAAATAATTTTTTTAAAATCTGAATTCCTGAAACACCTAAATATCTTTCAAAAAAACTTGTTGCTTTCAACACAAAAAATACAATTACCATATTTAACGAAAGAGCAAGAAAAATAATTAAAAAGCTATATTCTGCTTTTAATGAAATAATAGTTGTAATCGTTCCTGCACCTGCAATCAAAGGAAAAGATATTGGAACAATTGACGATCCTTTCATTGGTTCCATTTTAAAGAACTCAATGCCTAATACCATTTCCAAACCTAAAAACAATAATACAAATGAGCCTGCAATGGCAAATGAACGAATGTCAACACCAAATAAATACAGGAACGGTTCTCCAAAAAACAAAAATGCTAACATAATTAAGTATGCAATGATCGTTGATCGTAATGCCTCTATTTTCCCTGTTTTTTTTCTTATTTCAATTATAATTGGGATAGAACCTGTTATGTCTATAACGGCAAATAATACCATAAAAACGGTAAATATGTCAACAATCATTACTTTCATTCAATAATTTTAAGCTCTTTAATTAAGTGTTCTGCCCCGGCATATTTATCAATAATAAACAGGACATATCGTATATCAACACAAATTGTCCTTTGCAGCTCCGGTTCATATGCAATATCGCCGCTCATAGCCTCCCAGTTTCCATCAAAAGCCAGTCCGACCAGGCTTCCTTCGTTATTGATTACAGGACTTCCTGAATTTCCCCCGGTAATATCATTATTCGTTATAAAGCAAACTGGCATTTTGCCATCAATTCCATATCTTCCATAGTCTTTTTCCTTATAAAGTTCTTTTAATTTATCACTTACTACAAACTCCCAATTGTTAGGATCTTCCTTTTCCATAACACCGGCAAGGGTTGTCAAATAATCATAATGTACGGCATCTCGTGGAAAATAATCTTCGACAGTGCCATAGGATAAACGCATGGTAAAGTTAGCATCAGGATAAAAAGTTTTATTCTTCTGCATTTCCATTAGCCCTGCCATATATTTTTTTTCATTTAATTGTATTAATGTATCATCTTCAGACATTTGATCTCTATTATTAAAATATTTTTCTGAAACAGATAACATCACCTGGAAAACTAAATCTTTCTCAAGAACCCTTTTTGACGGATTTTTAAGAAACTTGTCAAATTTATCTTTTGAAACAAATATTGATTTAGCAAACATAGCATCAACAAATTTGTCAATATTACCTTTATATCTTGAAGAAATTAACTGATAAAATGAGGGTTGAAATTTCTGTGGAACATTTTCATAAAACAATTTAATCATTTTAGCCGTGACCTTTTTATCGGTAGGTGAATGGTACTCTTCAAAAAATTCTTCTCCGTGTTCATCCATCATATTCACTAAATTGTTGATTTCATCTTTATCCGGATTATTATTATTTAAATTAAAATACATTTCTAAGGATAAGATAGAAAAGTTTATAGCTTCTGTAGCCCTGAAAAAACATTCCCTTAAATATAAATTTGCATATTGGAAAGGTCGACGATCATTAATGGAACTATTGATTATTGCTACTGCATCGCTATATTTCTCTAACCGGGCTTGATCTTGATTAACCCATTCTGAAAATCTATCTTCGAGTTCTTTCTTTTTATCTAAAACTTTCAACCGTCTTAATCCTTGATTTTGCCCAATGGCATATTTCCAGTAATTACTGGATCGTGAATACTTCGACGAATACTGTATATTTACTTTCTCATCTGCAAGCATATCTTCAAGCAATATATCTTGTCGAGCACCTCTTATTTTAATAATGGCAGGATTAATTACTTCTATAATTTCTTTTATCCCGGCTGAAGTAATATACCGTTGAGTCGTTCCAGGATAACCCAATGTCATGGCAAAATCACCCTCACTTATGCCGTTAAGAGAAATGGGTAGATAATGTTTTGGTTTAAGTGGTATGTTTTCCTTTGAATATTCTGCCGGTTTACCATCCGGACCGGTATAAACCCTGAAAATACTAAAATCACCTGTATGTCTCGGCCATACCCAATTGTCAGTATCATAACCAAATTTTCCAATTGATGAGGGAGGTGTACCTACTAACCTTACATCTTTAAATATTTCATACACAAATAAATAAAATCTGTTACCTTCATAAAATGATTCCACAGAAGCCTCATAGTGGCTACCTTCAGTGGCTTTCTCTTCCAATTCTTCACTCACTTTATTTAATTCTTCACTCCTTTGTTCATTATTCAATGTATCCGATAACCTGTTTAAAACTTCATCTGTAACATTTTCAACTCTTACTAAAAAAGAAACCGTTAATCCAGGATTTGGGAGTTCTTCTTCAAAACTCTTTGCCCAAAAACCATCTTTAAGATAATCATGCTCAATTGTACTATGATTTTGAATTTCATCGTAACCGCAATGGTGATTTGTAAAAAGCAATCCCTTCTCAGACACTATTTCCCCGGTACATTTATTCCCAAACATAACAACTGCATCCTTAAGTGAGCCATTATTCACATTGTATATATCCTGGGCCGTAAGTTTGCATCCCATTTCATCCATTTGCAACATATTCAGTTCCTCGAGTAAAGGCAAAAGCCACATCCCCTCGTCAGCTCTTACTGAAATATTTGCCAAAATCAGTAAACACAATATTAATTCATAAACTCTCTTCATATTTCTTTGTTTTAATTCGTTCTAAAAATAGTATAATCACTTCAAAACTCAAAGCTAAGCTGGTTATTTATCAATCGAAATGTTTTTCTATGATATGGCGAGATTCCATATTTTTCTATTGCTTTTCGATGATCCTTAGTAGCATATCCTTTGTTTTTAATCCAAAAATAACAATTATATTCTTTATGAATTTTTTTCATAAAATCATCCCTATATGTTTTTGCGAGTACTGAAGCAGCTGCAATGGAATAATATTTTGAATCGCCTTTAACAATGCAATTATGTGGTATATTTCGGTACTTAAAAAATTTGTTGCCATCAATTAACAATAAATCAGGATAAACGTTAAGCTTTCTAATAGCTTTATGCATAGCTAAAATAGAAGCTTTTAGAATATTCAATCTATCAATTTCTTCAGGTCTGACATAATCAACCGCCCAACTAATAGCTAATTTTTCGATTTCATTTCGTAAATGGTAACGTTCTTTATCAGAAAGTTGTTTTGAATCATTTAATACATCATGCCTAAAATCCGGCGGTAATATCACTGCTGCAGCAAAAACCGGGCCTGCTAAGCAACCTCGTCCGGCTTCATCGCATCCGGCTTCAATAAGTTGTTCATCAAAGCAACTCTTTAACCTGTTTTTCGTTTCGTCCATATATGAATTAGTAAATATATTTCAAATTATGCCTGTTCCAAAAAATCATAAATCTCACTTAAAATATTTTACTTTTGTAAAGTAATCAATATTTAAGGAAACTTGAAAAAAAAATTTGTTACAAACCTTGCATTCTTGTTATTACTAAACCTTCTAATAAAACCTTTTTATGTATTAGGAGTTGAAGTTGAAATCCAAAATTCGGTTACTGCCGATACTTATGGCCTTTATTTTCCACTTTTAAGCCTTGCACTTTGGTTCCAAATAATTCTCGATATGGGAATTGATAATTTTACAAGGACGGAAATAGCACGGCATAACAATCTTGTGGGTAAGTATCTTTCAAATATTATTCCATTAAAACTAATCCTAGCTTTTATTTATTTTTTCATTTGTATAATTATTGGAACCATTTGTGATTATAGCTGGTTTCAATTCAAACTTTTTATCATCATATTATGCAATCAGTTTGTCGCTAGTTTCATTCTTTATTTGCGGGCAAATATTGGAGGATTACATCTTTTTAAAACAGAAAGTATAATTTCGGTACTTGATAAATCACTCTTGAT
>CAZWGG010000438.1:4037-5103 GCA_964633305.1 uncultured Bacteroidales bacterium | reverse complement strand
ATTTATGACACATTTTTATGGTAGTGAGTTCATTAACTAATACTATATCATCAATCAATGCATTTTCAAGAATTTTAGGGTTAATTGAAGATCCGATACCTGGTATATTTCGTTTCATAGGAGTTCCACCAAATATAATACTACCTTCAACATCCACTGCAATAACTTTTGCCTTAGGGTAAATTTCTTTTATTTTTCTTGAAAGTCCAGTTATTGTTCCTCCCGAACTTACACCAATAAATATATAATCAATGGGACTTACTTCATTACAAATTTCACAACCTAATGAATTATAATAAGCTTCAGCATTTAATGGATTTTCATATTGATTTATCCAATATATATTTTCAGAATTATTTAAAATTTCTTTTACCAGATTAATTCGATTCAATAGATAGCCTCCATTTTTATCAGGGGTCGTCACCTTATGGAGAATTCCTCCATTTCTTTTAATCAGATTTTCGTTAATTTGATTAATTAATGGATCAACAACACAGATAAATTTTAACCCATTTTTTTTACAATACGATGCTAAGGAAATGCCAAAATTACCAGAAGAAGATTCTATTAAGGTTGTGTTGTATTCTATTTTCTTATTTTTTATTAAATTGTCAATAATATAAAAAGCAGCCCTGTCTTTGATACTTCCAGTCGGATTGTAAGATTCTAATTTAAAGAAAAGTTTTATCATTCTGTTACATTCAAAAAAATGTGAAACGACAGGAGTATTACCCACATGATGTAATATATCTTTGATTATCATTATAACATATAATTTATGAACATAATTGATAAAATTAAGAAGTGTATTTATTACATCCTATGAATAGATGTCAAATTTTGATGCATGTCCCATAGAAATGAGAGGCTTATTCTTATTAAATCTTATGAAACCAATCTGTTTATTATTATTGAAATTATAGATCGCAACATTCCATAAACTGCACAAATAAAGATATGGTGCTTCATTTACAGGATATATAGTATAAGGTGTTTTGTCTGTATTTACTCTAGGATATTTTACAGGGCCATTTGAGAAATCTACTGAAGCAATATTATTCTTTAA
>CAZWGG010000438.1:0-4027 GCA_964633305.1 uncultured Bacteroidales bacterium | reverse complement strand
CATATCATTCACATTCACAATATGTATTTGATTCGGGAATACAGGAATGGGCATTATTTGTAATTTTTTATATTTAGCGATATTGTGAGAAGGAGCTCGTATCAAATCACTTTCTGAATAATAATTGACAATATTACTTTGACCGTTATTTAATTCAACTTTATCAATCCTGGATTTTCCCAAACTAAAGAGAGAATCATTATTTGTCGAAAGATTATGAGAAGATAAATAATAAATGTTATTTTTTAATTCATCAAACTCAATATGAGCAGGACCATCCTTAATAGTGAGCTTGTGGTATTTTTTGTTTTTTAAATTGTAAGTTATTAGATCAGAATCATTGAGTCCTCCTTTTAATATCTCAATCATTTTATTAGTTGAAGTATTTTCAACTAAATAATCACGAGGCGATGGAATAACAGTATCCTGACTCATTTCAACAATGATTATATTTTGACCATCTTTTGAAACATAGGTACTATGGATATCATCATGGCCTTTTATAATATCAAAAATGGTGAAACTTTTCTGGGCAATGTTATACTTTCCTATTTCCAAATTAACAGGATAATTTCTATTAGCTTCATGTAAAAAAGTTTCGTTAATATCCCAACGGGTAAAATATATTTCTCCATTAGATATCATATTTGTAGATGAATATATTTTACTTAATTTATTATCCTGTTTATCATAAATGATTTCGTATGAATCATCATTTATACCTAGAGCAAGAATAAAATTACCTTCGATAAAACTCACATATATATAATCATTATAATATTCTGCAGAATGTGCAAACAGTATAACTTCAATAAATTTATCAAGTGAATCTTGGTTCCAAGGTATTTTTGACACATTTTTTTTATTGATTAGTTTAAGAAGTTCTGTCTTTATTTTCTCTAAATTAATTGACCAACAGCTGATTTCTTTATTTTTGAAATCGAGTAAAAAATAATAATGATTACATTCAACACTTATTCCAGGAATAAAAATTGATTCATTACATACATCAGGGATAGTAAAATTATTAGGAAAACCATATTTTTCTTTTTTTACATTAATTAAATTTTCCATGATTTTAAATGTATTATTAGAAGTTTTGATTTATTGATATGCTGATATTTTTTTTGTCTACTCCATTTAAAATTTGTTTAACTTTCCAGCATGACGGATCGGACGCTACTAAGGCTTCATAATCAGAAAATCCTCTATGTTTTAGATACATAAAGGTATATCCCCGGCATCCTGCATAACATTCCAAATTTTTAAATAACTCACAATGTTTACAATCCCCCTGTATATGATCCTTAATATTTCTTAAAATTTGCGCATAATAAGAATTTATTATATCTTTCAATTTTTCCTTCCTTAAATTTCCAATTATAAATTCAACTGAAGGACAAGGAATAACATCACCATTAATATTAATATTTACAGTTCCTAAATGCTTTAGGCAAGTACCATTAATAAAGGCAGGGGTACTTTCTCTTATATAATATCCTAATTTCTCGTTATCAGATTTTATAGTTTCATCTAATTCTTTAAATTCAAAAGGAGAAATATAGAATTCATCACTAACAGCAGCACCTTGAGGTTTAACACGCTCCGCTAAAAAAAAAATATTCAAATCACGTGTTTGACTTGCTAAAGTTGGAAGATATTCGATATTATGATGTGTAATAATTGTTTGTAACCCTAATCTCGTTGTCTTACAACCATCTTTGTTATATTCCAACTTATTAAAACCATAATCGATTAATAGATTTATATTTGAAATTAATACATCATAAATATTTTTGTTTTGTAATCCCATTAAATAGCTTTGTAGTTGAGCAAATTTTCCATAATTTATATCATGTTTATTAACTATTGGAACATTTAATTTTCCTAATATTGCAACATTAAGTTCTTTTAATCTTTTAGCAATATCCTTTGTCATTAAAGTTAGGTTTGTAATTAAAATACTTCGTATTTCTAATTCTTGTAAATACTCCAGAATATTTAAAGTATCTTTTTGATTGGTTAATGGTTCGAAAATACCATCAATTATTACATATTTAACTTTAAGTTCCTTTGCTTGTTTCAGCCAATTTTTTATTTCATCTAAAGTAGCCTTAGAATTATAAACATCATTATTAACGTAATGGATACCTTCTTCATTAAGGCAATAAGGACATGAAATATTACACTTTTTGCTGCTTATATGTAGACCCAAACGTATTAATTCTTTTTTTTTATTTGCATTTATCAGTTGGTCCTTTGTCACATCAAGACCTTTTAATACAGGTAAAGCTTTCATGTCAACAATTAATTTATTGCTAGCAAAGTATTTAGCATGTTATTAATAGAATTAATTGTTTTAAAATTTTCGGCAACAAGAAATTCTTCTGGAATTTCAATATCGAATTCACTTTCAAGATTACCCAATACCCCCATCATATTGATCGAGGTTACACCTTTATTTTCTAAATTATCAGTATATTGAAGTATTTCTTTTTCTGTTACCTCGAATATTATTTTTTTTATTTTTTCTTTTTGTTCTTCCATAATTATTGTTTTAAAGATTTATTTGCTATTCCATCTATTTCAAATAAAAGATTATTCCGACAAACATTGGTAACAACATAAGTTGAAGAGAACATAGGTATATTCAATTCTCCCAAAATTGATTTAAATGCAGATAGATATTCCCTTCTCTTAAAAAACAATGTAGATTCATGAAAATCTGAAAAATCCATGTTATGTTGATCTAGTATATTTTTTACATTAAGTATAGTTTTTTTTATTTGTCCATATTCATCATCAATATAGACGGTTTCGCCTATCTCATTTATGCTGGCTGTTCCAGAAATTTGTACTTCAATATAATCTTTGCTTTCGATAAGCATTCCTCTGGAGAAAGTAGGCTTATGCAAATATTTTGAGCCTTCTGGTTCATTCTGAAACGAGTTATATATACGACTTATTTTATAAGAATCATCAATATTTGTATAACCAATTAAACTACAATTCAATAATGAGTTAGAACTGGATATCCCTTCAATACAGGTACTTGCTGGCAAATTTTTAGATTTGCTGCTATAGTTTATTCCATTATTAGTAAAGAATTTTTTCCGTGCTTTATTAAATGATATATATGAATAATCTATATTATCTAAATAAAACCAGGTTCGAATAATTGATTGCGGATTTAGATTATTTTTTTTAAGAAATACCTCAAGGTTAGTGAAAAAATTATCTAACAAAACATTGTTTGATATACCATTATTATAATAAGCATTGAGGCCGGTTAAATAATAATGCATTCCGGTTTTAATTGAAAGAAAAGTGCCAGTAACTCCTGTTGAACTATCATGTATATAATCAATTTTAATATTCGAATATTTAGTAGCAATACCATAAATTAAAACACTTGATATTAGTGTATCTTCAGATAGTGAAGTGTATCCTCCCACATATGAAATCGGTGAAATAATATTGCGAGAAGTGTTTTTTATTTTGGTTCTTATAGACACCATTTTATTTTTATAATTAATATCTCCAAATATCTTTTCATAAATTGGAATAATATTGTTTTCATTTATATACTCATACAAAGAGAGGTAATGGTTAACAACTATATTAATGTCGCTAATCCCGTTTAAATTCAACTGTATGAAATATCTGGTATATGTATCACATATTACAGACTTTACTTTTATTATATCCTTTTCGATAAAACTGATATCATTATATAACATTATTTTAATCTATTTTTAAAGATTAATCGTGAATTGATTTGCACACAAGAAAGATTATTAAATTCCCTAATTTGTTTCCTTAATTTTATCCCTGACAAATGATTTTCTTCTTTTTTATTCCATTATATAACTTTTTATCCTTTGCATTGTACAACACTTTAATCTCTTTCAATAATCCATTTTTAATCATTGACGAAATTTCGGGAATAACACTCTGAATATCATTAAAAATTTGATTCTTAATATGTTTTGTAATTTTGAGACAAGTATTTATATTAATATTGAGC
>CAZWGG010000437.1:0-5107 GCA_964633305.1 uncultured Bacteroidales bacterium | reverse complement strand
AGCAGCATCCAGATGCCCTACATTTGTTTTAACAGTTCCCAATGCACAATATTTATTTTTACTTGTGCCAAATGCTCTGTTTAAAGCTTCTACTTCAACCGTATCTCCTAATTTAGTAGCAGTTCCATGGGCTTCAATTAAACTTATACTTTCAGGTTCAACTTTTCCCCATTTCTGGGCCATTAATATAGCTTCTGTTTGACCATCAACTGATGGTGCCGTATATCCTACTTTATTATTACCATCGTTATTGATTCCACTACCTTTAACGATTGCCCAAATATGATCTCCATCATTAATAGCATTTTTCAAAGTTTTCAATACAACTACAGCAACTCCTTCTCCTCCAATTGTACCACTGGCCTCCGAGTCAAATGTACGACAGTGTCCATCTTTGGAATGGGTCATCCCTTCAATATATAAATAACCCTTTTTTGATTCGTTTCGAATAGTTACACCTCCTGCGACAGCAATATTACAATCACCTAGTAACAAACTTTTACAAGCATAAAGGATGCTTACCAATGAAGTTGAACAAGCTGTGTCGATCATAACGGATGGGCCACGTAGATTAAGGCAATAAGATATTTTCGTAGCCATAAACCTGGCATTGCTTAATTGTGAAGCTGTAAACTTATCTACCAGTCCTTTTCGGTTAATTAGTTCTGAATAGACAACCCAATTTACGTTAGTTGAAGCTCCAGCAAATACTCCTATTTTATTTTTTTTATCTTTTATATTACAGCCTGCATCTTCTAATGCTTCCCATACACATTCATGAAAATGTCGTATCTGCGGGTCCATTAATCTGGCTTCATCCGGTCTGTAATTGAAAAAAGAGGAATCAAAATACTCTTTGTTATTGAGAATTGCATTCGCCTTTACATAGTTTGGACTATTGACAATACTTTCTTCTTCTCCTTCCTGTATTATTTCTTCAGCATTAAAAAAACTTATTGATTCTATTCCATTTTTTAAGTTATTCCAAAAGCTTTTCACGTCGTTGGCTCCTGGGAATCTTCCTGACATCCCAATGATAGCTATTTCAAAACTTGTATTTTGTTTCATTACAAATTAAAGTCTTTTACGTTATTACCATATTTGAATAATATGTTAATAACTTTATACTATTACATTTTTCTCAAAATGATTTATTTTTCAGAAAAGTTAATTATTGCGGTCTTCCAATATATTTAAAAAATCATTTGCTTCAGCAAAGGCCTCGTCAATACTATCTTTAATTTTTTCTACCTCCTGATCTCCCTTTGTAAGATAGTCTGCTATACTTTTTATGGTAGACAATCTAAACATATTTGCAACCGAAATAGTACATTTAAATTCATCATTTATCATTCTGTTAAGTTTTATGATATTGATTGAATTTCCCCCTAAATCGAAGTAATTAGAATGAATACTTATTTTAGTCTTATCTATTTTTAATACTTCCGACCATATTTTAACAAGTTTTTTTTCTATATCATTGGATGCTGCTACAAAATTATCTCCAACGCTAACTTCTGGAAGAGGCAAAGCTTTTTTATTCAGTTTTCCGTTTGGAGTTAGAGGTATCCTTTCTATTTGAACAAAATATGAGGGTATCATGTAATCCGGAAGATTTGCTTTTAAATATTCTTTAAGTAAATAAATCTGAAGTCGTTCATCTGAAGTAAAATATGTTACTAAATATTTATCTTCTTCTCTTTCAACCGCTATGACTACAACTTCATTTATTAATTTATGTTTTAGCAATTGATTTTTTATTTCTTCTAACTCAACCCTATTCCCTCTTATCTTAACCTGGTTATCTATTCTTCCTAAAAATTCAATATCTCCATTAGACATCCATCTTGCAAGATCGCCGGTTTTATACACTTTTTCTCCTTTGATAAAAGGATTATCTATAAATTTCTCATTTGTTAGTTTTTCATTATTTATGTACCCTCTGGCTAACCCGTCTCCAGAAATACATAACTCCCCAGGTACCCCTATAGGTTGCATTTTGTTATATTTATTCAGAATAAAGATTTTTTTGTTTGAAATGGGTGTTCCTATACTATATTTTGCATTTGCTTTATTGTATTTTACTTCAGCCCATGTCGTCCATATAGAATCTTCTGTAGGGCCATACAGATTAAATAACTTAAAAGGCAATATTTCAGTAGGAACATAATTAAATTTCTCCCCAGCAACATTTATTATTTTTAAGGAACTTTCATTTGTATTCCATTTCCTTTTTAATAAGTATTCAGCAATTGCTGTTGGTTGATAAGTGATTTCAATTTTATTTTCAATTAACCAGGCTCTCATCAATTCAGGGTCATGTCGTAAATGTCTTGGTGCAATATGCAAACATCCTCCATGTACTAAACTAGGCCAAATTTCAAATGCTGAAGCATCAAAACAAATATTGGCAACTTGGCTCATCCTCATGCCTTCTTTTACGTTGAACAAATACTTATAAAAATGCAACATATTAACAATTCCAAGATTTTTTACGTCTACTCCTTTTGGGTTTCCAGTAGTGCCAGATGTATAAATAACATATATCGAATCTTCGGCAGAAACCTTTTTTGATAAGTATTTGATTTCTTTAAATGAACTTGCTTTTTCTTCAATAATTATAATTTTATCTAATCCAATAGAAGGAATGGTATTGATAAGACTTTCCTGAACAAGCAAAACTTTTGCTTCACAATCTGTAAATATAAACTTGTTCCTTTGCGCAGATACTCCGAGTGACAAAGGAACAAATGAAAAACCTGCCTTTAAGGCTCCAAGCATGCTCGCAACCAATTCTATTGATGGATTGAATAGCAAACATACTTTTTCATTTTTTCCACTTGATACTTTTTTATTTATTTCGCATGCTATTTCATTTGCGTAACTATTTAATTGCGAATAACTTATTTTTTCATTATCGTAAATTATAGCAATATCGTCAGGTGTTTTGTTTGCTTGTTTTTCAAATAAAGAAATAACTGATTCATTTTTTAAATATTCAAAATCTGTATCGTTAAACTCATTTAATATCTGGCACCTCTCTCTATCTGAAATGATATCAATATCTGAAATATTAATATATATATTTGTTGTTATCGTTTTTACAATTTTCTTGAAATATTCGATAATTTTTTTTATTGTTTCTACCTTATAAAGTTCTGTTGAATAATCAAATCTAAGTGAGATATTATTATCTGTTTCGTAAGCAATTAAAGCAATGTCAAATTGCGCTACTGTTTGTTCATTCTCAAATGGTTTAAGGATAAGGCCGGGAATTTTAAGTTCGTCTTCTTCTATATTTTCAAAAGAAAAAACGATATCAAATAAAGGGTTACGGCTGGTGTCCCTTTCTACTTTTAATTCATCTACCAATGTTTCGTATTGGTATGCCTGATTTTCAAGACATGCCAAAGTTCTCGTTTTTACTTCTGATAAGAATTCTTTGAAACTATAGGTTCCCTTCGGATAGTTTCTTAATGGAACAGTATTTACGAACATTCCTATAATATTATCCAGGTCAGGGTGTTGACGTCCTGCTAAAGAAGTTCCGATAACAATATCTTCATGGTCACTTAGCTTACTCAAAAGGATATTGTAAATAGATAATATTATGGAGAACATCGTGATTTCTTCCGACTTCGCTATTGATCTTAGTCTAACTGTTTCTTCCTCATTAATCAAAAATTTTTCGAAGTTCCCTTTGTGTGTTTTAATTGATGGTCGTGCAAAATCTGTTGGCAATTCAAGAATAGGTGGCGGTTCGAAAAACTCATTGAGCCAAAATTTTCTCTGTCGTTCCACTTCCTCTTGATGTTCAGCACCTTGTTGAGATTCTGCATAATCTTTATATCGCAATTCTAATTCTGGAAGTTGTTCATTGTTATACAATGACATAAATTCTTTAATTAATATACCCCGCGATATTCCATCTGTAATAATGTGGTGCATATCTATCATCAATATGTGCTCCAAAAGGGATATCTGTATTAAGCCTACTCTAATTAATGGTGCATTTTTTAAAGTAAATGGTTTTATAAATTTTTTAAATATTTCTTGTATCTTTTTTTCTGATAATTGGTAAGATTCTATTTCAAAATCAAATTGTTCTGATATTTTCTGTACAGGTTCTCCATTAATTACTTCAAATGAAGTGCGTAAACTTTCGTGCCGTGAAATGAGCTTTTTGAAAACGATTGTAAATTTTTCCTTGTTTAATTCTCCGTCTACATTAAAAATACTGGGAATATTGTAAGCCAGAGAAGAATTATTGAATTCGTAAAGAAAAAATAAGCGTTTTTGTGCTGAAGAAAGTTGATAATATTCTTTTTTCTCTGCCTTAGGGATAGCAACGTATTTATTATTTTCACTAACAGATTTAAAGAATTCAAGGATTTCAGATTTTTTGCCCTTTATTTCCTCAATAATCTCTTTTGTTAAAGTTCCCTTTGTAGCCTTAATCTTTACCTCTCCGTTTTCAAATGCTATAATAATATTCTTATCTTTTCTAAGACTGGTTATATATTCATCTATTTTCATATCTTAATTTCAACACATTCATTATTATTTTTTATCTCAGGCCCTATTTGCATTACGGTAATCAGAAAGTCAGCCATACTTTCTATATCTTGTTTATTAAAAACCTCTTTAAGTGGAACCTCTATGCCAAAAACTTTATAAATTTTATTTACCAAGATTGTTGCTTTTAATGAATGACCACCTAATTCAAAGAAACTTTGATTTATACTAATTTCGTTTTTATCAATATTTAAGATGTCTGACCATATTTCTACAAGTTTATCTTCTATTTCATTAGATGGTGCTATATAATTAGTAACGTACCTATTATTAAATTCGGGCAATGCTTTTTTATCTATCTTACCATTTGAATTCAAGGGCAGTCTTTCAAGGTGAACATAATAAGCGGGAACCATATAGTCAGGAATTATACTGGATAAAAATTTTATTAATTCACGATTATCTATTTCTTCATCAGACACATAATATGCAACTAAAAATTTATCGCCTTCTTTTTCTTTCACAAGAATAACAGATTCTTTTATTTTTTGATGAGTTTGCAACTGACATCAAATTTCTTCTAATTCGATCC
>CAZWGG010000436.1:0-5123 GCA_964633305.1 uncultured Bacteroidales bacterium | reverse complement strand
AGTTAAAACAGTTCCTGACCCTGTTGCTATGGTCGCAAATAAAAAAAGCGGATTAATTGCTAAACAAGTCTTACTTGCGCAAACCGGTGTTGCGGCAGTAATGGAAAATTTTGATTTTGATCTTACTTTTAGGGTAACCGAATTCAAAGTTCTTTCTGTTGTTCAAGGATTTGTAAGAGACTATAATGCAAAAAGCAATCGTTTTACAGACCAACAAAGAAATTTAATAGGATCCCTGAACAGGGGAAGTCTTGTATATATTCAAGATATCAAAGCAGTTGGGCCTGATGGTTCGGTTAGAACTTTAGGGACAATTAATTTTAAGATACAATAACCATTAAAATTTAAAATGATGAAACGTGTAGTTTTATTTCTTATCGGTTTTACCTTAATTATGGGTTTTGTTAGCACTAATGCCCAGGATGTATTAAAGGAAGTTTACACACGTGAACATATCCCGAATAAAAATCCTGTTCCTTACGCTTATGTGCGAGAAGCTGATGTTATGTGGGCAAAAGACATTTACAGGATTATTGATTTGAGACAAAAACAAAATCTTGCACTTTATTATCCTTTAAAACCAATAGGAGATAGGATGAGTCTTGTTCAACTATTATTACATGGTATCGATAATGAGGGCATCAGGGCTTTTTCTCCTGAAGATTTAAAAAACGAATTCACGATACCTATGACAAGGGACCAGGTTGACGAAGCTTTTGAAGCTGGGATAGATACATTAAAAGTTCCTGATATTAATACAGGACAATTAATTGAGACTGTTGTTGATAAACCAAGAAAAACAGAGCAGGTAAAACAAATACTGGTTAAAGAAAAATGGTTTTTTGATAAAAATCATTCTGTAATGAAAGTTAGGATTGTAGGATTATGTCCTATAAGAGTTTACAACCAATTAGATGATGAAGGAATGCCAACAGAGGCTATTTTAAAAAAACAAACCTTTTGGGTATACTTCCCAGAAGTAAGGCCAATTCTTGCTAATCATGAGGTGTTTAACCGGAATAATGATGCACAACGTATCTCATATGACGATTTCTTCTGGCAAAGAAGATTTGATAGCTATATTATTGCCGAATCAAATGTTTATGAAAACAGATGGATCAGTTCATATTCTCAAGGAATGGATGCATTGCTAGAGTCTGAAAAAGTGAAATCGTATTTATTCAATATGGAACATGACTTGTGGGAATACTAATTTTTATAATAAAAAACATCCAACCGAATAAGAAATAATATAGTAAGAATATACATAATTATGAAAAGCCCTCTTTTTTTGAGGGCTTTTTTATTTTACTAAAAATAATAAAATTAGAGTAGAAACAATTACTTCTTTAACTCCCTGAAGAATTTCATTTGGTCTAAATAAAGTTATCACCTTTCTCTAATTTAACGTCATTTACAAATTGTTTTATCTTTTGTTCGTCTTTTTTCTTACATATTAATAAAATATTGTCTGATTCAACCACAATATAATCATCTAACCCCTGAACCACTACCAATTTTTCATTTGGCATATTTATTAAGCTGTTTGAAGTATCATAGGTGAAAACATTTTCTCCTGTAATTGAATTTTTATCTTTATTCTTCTGAAGCGTATCATAAAGTGATCCCCAAGTACCAAGATCTGACCATCCAAAATCCGAACATAATACATAAACATTTTCTGCTTTTTCTAATATCCCATAATCAATAGAAATATTGCGACATCGTGGATATACTTTAGAAATAAAGTCATTTTCTTTATCGGTATTATACAATCCAATACCTTCTTTAAAAAGACTGTCTATTTCGGGTAGATACTTTTCAAAAGAATTTATTATAGATTTAAGCGACCAGAAAAACATTCCTGAATTCCAAAAGAAATCGCCACTTTCAATAAATAACTCAGCCATTTTCAAATCAGGTTTTTCTGTAAATGTTTTTACTTTTCTAAAACTCTTATTAAGCTCAATTGCACTCTTTTCTCCATTAACCTGTATATATCCATATCCAGTCTCAGGCCGGCTTGGAAGTATGCCAAGTGTTAATAATGAATCATTTTCAGCAACAAATTTCAACCCTTTTTCTACAACTTCAATAAATTCTTTTTCTTTAACAATTAAATGATCTGAAGGGGCTACCATTATTCTTGCATTTGAATTTACTTCCATTATTTTCCTATTCGCATAAGCCAAGCATGGTGCAGTATTTCTTCGAAGTGGTTCCAATAAAACCTGTTTTTCATTTAGCATAGGTAACTGCTGAAGAACAATATCACCATAATCTTCACTAGTAACAACCAAAACATTCTCTTTAGGTATAACGTTTTCTATCCGTTCATATGTTTGTTGTAACAATGTTTTTCCTGTTCCAAGTATATCAAGAAATTGCTTAGGTCTTTCTGTTCTACTCAGAGGCCAGAACCTGCTACCAATACCTCCTGCCATTATTACACAAAAATTGTCATCTTTCATGAGGAAATATATTAATTAATTGGTTTTGTGATATTTATCATATTTTTTTTAGCATTGTAATTTACGGAATTTAATATAAAATTTCAATGACGTTTACTAAAAATAATAAAATATAATTTGTATTTGGATTCCCTTTTTGATATGTGTGTAGTTTGCTCACATAAATATTAGTATTCCGGTTATAAAATCTTTAAATTTGATGTAATTAGTTTTAAAAATTATAATATCTTCGATAGTTGAAAAACACTTTGATTTGTTATGCTTTCAACCTTTGGGCAATACATAATTCTCATGAGAAGAGTTTTTTCCAAACCGGAAAAAACTAAAATTTATATCCAAGAAACCATTAGAGAAATTGAAAATCTTGGCTTAAATTCAATTGGTATTGTTATTATTATTTCAATTTTTATTGGAGCGGTTATTACCCTGCAAACAAGATATAACCTTGAAAGTTCTTTTATACCATTGTACTATGTAGGACTTACAACAAGAGAATCATTACTATTAGAGTTCTCATCCACCATGGTAGGATTGATATTGGCCGGAAAAGTAGGGTCAAATATAGCTTCGGAGATAGGTCATATGAGAATAACCGAACAAATTGATGCCTTGGAAATCATGGGAATCAATTCTGCCAGCTATCTCATCCTTCCTAAAATAATAGCAGCTGTACTTTTTAATCCTTTTCTTACAATCATTAGTATGGTGGTTGGTCTTTTTGGAGGATGGTTAGCTGTATTAGCCACTGGAGCTTTACCTGCTGCTGATTATATTTATGGAATTCAATACTGGTTTATTCCTTTTTATGTAACCTATGCCCTGGTTAAAACTGTTGTATATGCATTTATTATAACTTCAGTACCTGCATTCTACGGGTATTATGTTAAAGGAGGAGCTTTAGAAGTTGGACGTTCAAGTACTAAAGGTGTGGTGTATAGCAGTATTCTAATCTTGCTAAGCGATGTCATTTTAACACAATTACTGTTAGCCTAATGATAGTTGTTAAAAGCATAGAAAAATCATTCTACGGAGAAAAGGTTATTCAGGATATTTCCATAACTTTTGAAAAAGGAAAAACTAATCTTATCATAGGAAGGAGTGGTTCTGGTAAAACTGTGCTTATGAAATCCATTGTTGGATTGCATGAAGTGGATTGTGGCGCTATTTTATTTGATGGAAGAGATTTTGTAAAAATGTCTCTTAAAGAAAGACAAGAAATAAGAAAAGAAATGGGAATGCTATTTCAAGGAAGTGCACTTTTTGATTCTCTTACAGTTGAAGAAAATGTAATGTTTCCCTTGCAAATGTTTACTGAAATGAATCATGAAGAAAAACTTGAAAGAGTAAATTTTTGCCTTAAAAGAGTCAACTTAAACAAGGTGAACCATTTATTTCCTGCTGAACTAAGTGGTGGGATGAAAAAAAGGGTTGCCATTGCCCGGGCCATTGTTCAAAATCCTAAATATCTTTTTTGCGATGAACCTAATTCAGGGCTAGACCCAAAAACAGCTATTGTTATTGATAATCTTATAAGTGAAATTACACATGAGTATAATATTACAACCATAGTAAATACGCATGATATGAACTCTGTGATGGAAATTGGCGAAAAAGTTGTATTTATTCATCAAGGTATTAAATGTTGGGAAGGGAGTAAAGAGGATATTTTAAATTCAAATGACAACTATTTAAATGATTTTGTATTTGCCTCAAATCTTGCTAAAAAAATACGCGATTTACAAAAGAATTAAAATAATTATCCCCCTACTTCTTCATAATCAATATATTCTCCTTTGTCTTTCGATATTTTTTTCTTCTTTTCCGGTATATAATCAATGGTAACTTGTCCTTCTTTCTTATTGTAATAACGATGGTGACTGCCTGTTTTTTTTGAATTGCCCTTTACTAAATATTGGAGTATATAAACAGAGACCAATTTCCAGAGATAATAAATAAAAATTAGTATGAGAATCGTCCTTAATAATCCCATCGAGTAATAATTTTCCGGGCTAAATTAGCATAAATCTTTGTAAAAGGCAGATTTTTCTTTGTTATATTAACAGTTTTCCTATACCATATATATATACGATGAACTTATTGAAATTAAAATAAACGAATAGATTATGAATAATACAGCCTAAAAAATTAAAGGCATATCCCGTTGTTTTATTCTTTTTGTGCCTCTACATCCAAAAACTAAATTAAAACCTAATCGAAAATTTAAAGTTCTAGTTTTATGGGGCACAGGAATTCCAGATGATTGTTCAACTGCAAAAACAAGTGGTATATTGTCACTAATCATATACCAATTAAAGGGTCCTGCTTTCAAAGCCAATCCAAACCCAAAATTATTGAAGGTTTTATTCATGATTGAATAATTAAATGATGCTGCCACCATTTTTATGGGATAGAAATTAGCTGAAAGGCTAAGCTGTTGCCTTAGCCTGCCCTTATAGAATTCTGTCCTTGACAAAGCGCTAACACTAATCTCGTCTATTATATCGTATTTAATTCCGAGGTATATTTTAGTAGGTAGAAATGTTGTATAAGGCACTTCAGTACTGTTTAATATAAATGTATTTTCTAGAGAATCAAGCAGATTTTCTCCAAAATCAGCAGAATCATTATCAAAGTCAACTTCAACACCTTCAA
>CAZWGG010000435.1:0-5130 GCA_964633305.1 uncultured Bacteroidales bacterium | reverse complement strand
CCGGTTTTCTTTGAAACCATTTCACGAAGTTTTTGATTCTTATTGGCTAAATAAACTATACAATTAAAACAGGCTAACCCACAGGGGGCTGTCATTTCTTCATAATTCATTTTCTATGCTTTATTTATATTTAACAAGTTATACCGAACCCTAATTTTCTCAAAACTATTTGGGATCGGTATAGTTTCCATAAAACATATAAAGATATGCGTTTTTATACTGAACCCAATAATATTATAACGGTTCTTTATCTAAAAATCGGGTATCCTCTCAAAACCTCAAGGCAAAAATTACAGGTGTGGTGAATGATTTAATTTGAACGAGTTCTGCAATATCGTATGTATTGCCATCGCGTATGGCACAGGTTATTGAAGGTACTATCTTTAGTATTTTCCATATTTTTCGACCAGATTCAATGTAAAGTTTACTTTCTGCAAATCAGTGCCCGGGGGAACAGATGCAATAAAAACCGACACCGACGTTCGCATTGTAGTCGCCAGGGTACACACCCTCTTGACCAGGTCTTCAATTTCTTGTTCCGAGGCATCCCTGAGAAATTTTCCGTGTATGAAGTATATAAAATTTTTCTTATACTTCCGGGCGAGTTCAAATGCTAATCGATCATATTCCGGCAGGCTAATTCCTTCCGGCGTTATTGGGAAGACATAATTCGCCCAATAAATCCGGTGTGCTATTCCCGGTGGTTCATTTTCCAGGATATATCTCATTTGCATGGGAGAGGGACAAGGATACACAAGGCTTAACTTTTTGTTGAAATGCAGCCATACTTTTTCAATATATGGCAGAACATACTTTACAAAATTTGAACGGCTCATCATTGGACTGGCAGTATATTGGTCAACCAACATGGCTCCTGTCAGTGAAGCCCCGTATTTTTGAGCCAATTCTATGTGGCGGATGGCCAATTGGGTCGTCAAGTTCATTATCGCAGGATAAATATCCGGATCGCCCCGCTCACGAATTTTCCTTTTGCGAACCGGATCATCTGTTTCAACATAATCCTTATGGATACGCATATCTAAAGGAAGTTTGTCGTCGCCTCTCAACAGCATGGCCAGGTCCCATGGACCGTCAAAACCCAGAGGAAATAAGGTTTCCGGATGGCGTCTTTGGGCTTCTGTAGTAATCTCAAAGTACATCTTAAGATAGCCGGTGGGTTTCTTGGGTAATGTGATCTTTAAAATATCCTCCTTTTCCTTTATTGGAAAATCTACGGCATAAGGTACCCTGTCTTTCTCGATCTTGAAAACAGTACCGAGTTCCGCAACACCGCTCATCAACAGCCCCATCCATACCGGCGCTATGACCAGATCGACCTGAACCAACTCACACACCCGGTCGAATAATTCGAGGTTCGTCCCAGGATGGCTGGTCAATAATTGATAATTGTATTTCGGATCTACCAGGTATGGTTCGATATTCGTTGCTGCAAGGAAGGTAGGAATACGATCCGGAAGGCTTACTTGCGACAGCATAAACCGTTCCATGCCGGTCAGCTTGCCAATCCTTAACTTGCTTTTTACCAAAGCCTTTAACATGGTTAGTATAAGATTCGCCATATAACAGTTCTTTTATTTTTTATTAAGCTATTTTATGTTATGCAAAAAAGCGATGATAATGATGTAAAACGTACCCCCTCCCGATGTTTTATTTGCCTTGGAAAAGACGTCACTCTCGAAGACATCCAGTACCCAATCTGTTTAAGCAAAGTGGTACCGGAAAGCCCATTAGCCTAAATTCAGGTCGATATCAATTCCCTTATTTTCTTAATGCCATCGACAGCATCAGAGGCATAGGCATCTGCGCCGATCGATTCGGCATACCGCTGAGAGACCGGACCGCCACCGATAATCACTTTTATTTTCTTTCGCAAGCCTTCTTTTTCCAGGGTGGTAATTACATGCTCCATATTCAGCATGGTTGTGGTCAGCAAGGCAGACATGCCCAAAATCTCTGGTTTGTGCGACTTAACAGCCTGTACAAACTTTTCCGTACTGGTATCACAGCCTAAGTCGATGACCTCAAACCCAATGCTATTCAGGAGAAATCCTACCAGGTTTTTGCCGATATCATGAACATCACCGGCGACCGTGCCTAAGAGGACTTTGCCTTCCCGGTTCATGGTGGTTTGTGCCAAATGCGGTTCCAGCACACTCATGCCCCGGGTAAAGGCATCACTCGCCATGAGTAACTCCGGAAGGAAGAACTTCCCCGATTCAAAGTTCTTGCCACATTGTTCAAGGCCTTTTTTCATGGCGTCGAGCACATGATATGAATCACTACCCGAATCAAGGCATGTTTGAACAAGTTCTGCAATATCGTATGTATTGCCATCACGAATGGCTTCTGTTATTGACGTGAACATATTAATATCTCCTCCATCGGTTGATTATATTGTTATTGGTTTTATAGTAAACATGTTAATATTTCCCGTATTTCTCGACCAGATTAAATGCAAAATTTACTTTCCGTATTTCTGTGCCAGGAGGAACAGAAGCAATAACAAACGCTACTGACGTTCGCATGCTTGTCGCTAAGGTACATACCCGTTTTACTTCGGTTTCAAGCTCTTGTTCCGAGGCGTCTCTAAGAAACTTTCCATGTATGAAGTACATAAAATTTTTCTTATACTTCCTGGCAAGTTCAAATGATGACTGATCATAGTCCGGTTGACTTATGCCTTTCGGTGTTGTCGGAAAAATATAATTTCCCCAATGAATCTGATGTGCTATTCCAGGTGGTTCATTTTCCAGTATCTGTCGCATTTGCATAGGAGAGGTGCAGGGATACATAAGCCCTATTTTTTTATTTGTGTGGAGCCAGACTTTTTCAATATAGGGCAGAACATAGTTGACAAAGTCCGAACGACTCATAATCGGGCAAGCGGCATATTGGTCGACAAGATATGAACCTGTTAATGAGAATCCCTGCTGTTGAGCAAATTCTATGTGACGGATAGCCAATTGAGTTGTCAACTCCATTATTGCTGGATAAATATCAGGATTGCCCCTTGCCCGAATTTTTTTCTTACGGACAGTATCTTCTGTTTCAACATAATCCTTATGGATACGCAGATCAAACGGAAGTTTGTCATCTCCTCTCAACAGCATGGCCAGATCCCAGGGACCATCAAAGGTCACGGTGAGTAATTTATCGGGGTGACGTTTTTGGGCTTCTGCAGTAATATCAAAGTACATTTTGAGATAGCCTGTGGGCTCCTTTGGTACGGTGATCTTGGCTATATCCTTCTCTTCTTGTATCGGAAAACTCACTGCGTAAGGTACCCGGTCTTTTTCTATTTTAAAGACCGTACCAAGCTCAGCAGCGCCACTGAACAGAAATCCCATCCATACCGGCACAGCAACTATATCGACCTGGATCATTCTACAAATTCGGTCAAACAATTCCAGGTTCGCCCCAGGATCGCTGGTCAATAATTGATAATTATATTTTGCATCGACCAGGTAAGGCTCGATATTCGTTGCTGCAAGGAAGGTTGGGATACGATCCGGAAGGCCTACTTGCGACAGCATAAACCGTTCCATGCCGGTCAGCTTGCCAATCCTTAACTTGCTTTTTACCAAAGCCTTTAACATGGTTAGTATAAGATTCGCCATATATCTGTTCTATTTTTAATAAATGGTATTGACCCCAAAGACAAGCCTGGAAATTAAATCATATTACACAAAGAGGTGCCTTGTCCTACTAAAAGCTAACACATTTATTTAATTAAAATACCACGATAAGTTTACATTTTAGTTTATAACCTAAAACAAATTTACAATTTAAAAAAATTAATTAATAAAAATATGTCCCTGATAAATTTATTTTGAAAAAATAATGCTCTTTTAATTAGTTTGTTTTCGCTATTATTGTACATCTTTATAACAGTAAGGGTCCTTTTTATTTAAAGACTTTAATTCTTTATAATTGTCCATTACAATACAACTACCAAAACAAGGATTTCTAATATAACTGCAAGATTTACACTTTTCCGATTTTTTCAAATTTTGCTCCCTGAATTTTTTTAATTTTTTGGAATTATACCAAGTTTTCAGGACTGAAAAATCATCATCTTTAATATTTCCTAATTTAAATTCATGGCCTAACTCCTCTAAAAATCCGCATGCGTATATATCGCCAGTACTATCAATATTACATCCTCTCAAACCCGCTGCACAGGCTGTTAAATCCAAATCCGGGGCTGGCATAACCGAACCTTCGCTAATTATGTCATAACTGGTGGATATTTTAAGGTAAGGATATTTTTTCCTTAATAAGTTTATTTCTTCATCTGCCATATAAATTTCTTGAATTGTTGGCATGTTTTCCAATAATTTACCTCCCCTGCCAATTGGTTTTAATTGCATAAAACATAGCTCTACTGCATAATCTTCAATAATTCTTATAATTTCTTCCAAAGATGACAAAATATCTTTTGTGAGCAAAGTATTAACACGTACAGGAATTTTTTTCTCACTCAGGTACTTTATTGTCCCCAAGACGAGATTAAATGAATTTTCGCCACGAGTGGAATTATGAAGGTTCATTGGGCCATCTAAACTAACAATAACCTGATCAGGTTTAAGACCGGCTATTTTTTTTCTTCTTTCATCATCATAACTTCCATGTGTGTTTAATGTGACTACCAATCCTATATCAAGCGCTAACCGTATTATTTCTTCCCAACCCTTCTTAAGTGTAGGTTCTCCTCCTGTAATTCTTAATTCAATGATATTATCTTCACGCAATCTATGAATAAATTTTAAAGAGTCTTCAAAAGATAGCTCATGTTCGACTGGTTTTCCTGATAAAGTAAAGCATTGTGGGCAATTTCTGTCACATTTTCTCGTTATTTCCCAATAAACCCGTATAGGAGCTGAAAGAACTTTCTTAGGAACTTCTTCATGATTTAATTTTCTAAACTCGACATATTCTGAATTCTTCTGTTCCCCTGTCTCATGATTATTTAAAAATCTGTAACTAATTTTTTCTCTATCATATAATACAGCACCGAAATATTCTTCCCTCAAAATTTTAGTACAATTTGTATTTTTTAGTTCACTCATTTTTCCTGTTTTCTTTGTCTCCATTTTCTTACTTTTTCTA
>CAZWGG010000434.1:0-5136 GCA_964633305.1 uncultured Bacteroidales bacterium | reverse complement strand
AAATAACTGTCCATTTCACAAGCAGTTGCAGGTGAAATGTACCACGGCAAGCCAAAATATAAAGTGTCAATATCTCCTAGGTCTTCAGTGAATTTTGCTATTTCAAACATTTGGACTATAACTTGCTCATTAACAACGCAATGAAGAGAAACAAGCCCTTTGTATTCACCTGTTTCTTGGAGATGCAGCATCAACTTTACATTTTCAATAGTTTTTTTAAAATTACCCTTTCCCCTTATTGCATCATGAGCATCTTCAAGTCCATCAAGGCTAACATCAAGAACGGTATTTTCAGAAATCGGTAATATTGAATTTAATCTTTGATTAATCAGAATTCCATTTGTACAAATTACTAACCATCTCGGATCTTTTTCAAGACACTTTGCATAATCCTCCCACTGGCTGTGGAACAGCGGCTCTGTTCCCCAAATATATAAGTTTGATTTTACTTCTTTAGTTTCATTCAAAAGTTTTTCAAAGTAAAGTACGTCTAATTCAATATTTGTTTGTTCTTTCGGTAGATTTTTATACCATCCCTCATTGTTCCACAGAAAACAGGTTTTGCACCTAAGATTACAATTTCGATTAATCTGAAGGCCAATATCATCAGGTAATTTGTATGAATAGGCCGGGTCTTTCTTTCTTCCGCGTAATGCTAGTGCCTTGAATTTAACATTTCTTTTTAATCGGCTAAAAGATTCTCTATCCCATTTTCTTTTAGTTTCTGGCTGCATCAATGAGGTCTATTAAGTTTGTTAATTGTTTTCTGTTGGTTAATATGTTTAAGTGCAGTTTATTCAAAATTTCTGGAGAGAAATCATTTTTCTTCCATTCATTAAATGATATACCAAAACCATGGTATGTCCATAATTCAGCATTTTTTTCTTCGTATTTGCCAAAGGCATCTAAGAAAATAATTGGAGTAGCGGCGGATAATGAATCAATTAATGTTGCCCCACCGGGCTTACTAATTATGGCTTTATTTTTTGCAATAATTGGGTAAACAGCAGAATATTTTTTATTATTTTTATAAGAGATATCACTGCCCGGAATAACTTTCCCCAGTGGAGGAAATTTTGTGGTATTGTTTTTATAAGGTTTCCAATCAGGATCGAGTTTATAGTATGTACAAGAATTATTTATGTCTTTTAAATCGTCATCATCATATGCAATGACATCTATATGAAATGGTATTTGTTTTGTAAATTCTAAAACATTTTTGTATGTGCCGATACCCCAACCGCCACCGTGCAATATAATACGGTTTTCTCTTTCTTGGTAGCTCAAAGGTTCATTACCGGCTATATTAATATATGATATAATCTTTTTATTGTCAATATTGAACAACCATATTTCTTTATACCTTTTATCTTGTGGATTAAAGTTTTTCCATGATGCCGCTGCTGTAACATCCATATGACATATTGTAACCCTTATATCTTTATTTTTGTTTATTGTAAGATAATTTTCAATAATAGGTATCCAATAACCAGAAAATACCACAAATTCTTTTCTGTCTTCATTAATCCATGTTTGAATCAGGGTTTCAACCTTTTCATGATCAAGACAAGAATCGAGATCTAGTTTTATTTTTTGTCCCATGAGAGCAAATGCGAAATTTTGGTGAAAAGCCTTTTTCATTCCAGGTATCTTCTCTTGCCTTATATTTGTATACAGTTTTTCTAAAATGACAACATCTGTATTACAGCCTTTATCTTTAAGTTGGGTATCTACTACCATTGCAGGTACATAAACACCCAACGTATTGGATGAACATAAAATAGTATAAGTATCTTTATTAATCAATTTAGATTACAATTTAATTAAGAATATCAAAGTTTAAGGTGTTAAATACCATTTTTGTATCGTTAATTGTTTTATTTTCTTCATCATTGGATTTTGAAATAATGGAAAAATATAATCTGCCTCTCTTGTTCTCGGAATTTTTGTTGTTTTTCCCATAATCATTGTTTACATATAAAGTATTTGACGATAAAGGCAAAATACCTGATAAATTTTTATTGGTGAAAAGTAAATTTTTGGAGTTAAGTTTATCCAGAATGATCTCAAAATCCACTTTTTCTTTGTACACAAGGGTAAAGTAAAGTAATTTACCTTTTAAGCTTCTTTTTGATAAAAATTTGTCCAAATAATGGTTAATTAAACCCATTGATTTCCTTGCATTTATCTCGATGATTGGTATGATTTCATTATTTTTTGTTATCATTGAATCGATACAAACCGGACCAAAATATCCGCTTTGAACTAATTCTTTTACTACTAAGTCAATTTTTTCAAAATATCCCTTGGTATATAAAAAGTTTTTTAAAAGATCGTCAGTAAGTGTTTGCATACCATGAAAAGCAAAGCCTCTATTGTGCATTTGTTGTAAAGATACAAAATCATACTGGCCGGTTTCTTTAATTTCTATCTGGCAAGAGAAATCAATTTTTTTATCGTATAATGGTTCACATATTAATAATACTTTTTTACCTTCTATTTCTTGTTTTGAAATGTGTTTAATAATTCTGTTCAGCATTTTTCCTGTTGTAATAGCTATGTTACCTTTACCCGAAACCCCCATTGTTTCTTTAATCAAAAAAGGTCTTTCTTTCAAAAGGTTTAATCCTCTATTTTCAAGTTCTTCAGCTGAAAAAACAATAAAATCTTTATTTTTCGTCGAGATTTTTTTTGAGATATGATGTGAATATGCTTTTGAATTTACCTCCCTAACTATATCTATAGAAGGAATAGAAGTGGAAATTTTGTATTTTTTAAATAGTAATTCAGTATCTGGAATAATAGAGTATGGTAAAAATTTTATACCAGGATTTATTATATCTTGGAAGCTCTTAATTTCATTATTTGAAAGCAAAGAAAAAATATTCTGTTCATAATTATGACTATCTATGGTTATTCGTATTTTATTGGAGAAATTAAACCCGATGTCATTTAAATAATCGAATAACACATTATTAAATGGGAACTTTGTAAGCAAAATATCTTCATTCGAATCACAAAACACAAACAAAAGTTCATCCATAGCAGATAGGATGAGGTCTGCATTTTGATCCTGGAAAGAAGGTAAAGTAGCCAAGTTATCATTTTTCCAGTGGTATTCTGAATTAAAAGTACCTAATACTAGTTTCTTGTTTTGACTCATTCCAATTTTTTGTGTTGACAGTTTACTAAGTATTTGCCTCGTCATGTTTGCGTACAAAAGCTTCTACTTGATTTCAATTCATTTATTTTGGTAAAATATATGATAATTTTCATTTGTTTCTTAACCGCTGTGAAAAAATGTATTGAAGTACATTTGTATGCATTATTTCGTCAATACGGTTTTTTTACTTGTTTAGTAGTTTGAATTAGATACAAATTTTTTTCTGACTTTATATAAAAGTCATAATTTGCTTGTATTCTACAACAAATAACACGAATGAATTATTTAAGCAGGGATATATACCTTAAGTTGGTCAATTAGCAAAAATACTATTGATATATTTTTTTAAAATTATCTATTTTTTGAGAATAACAGATTATAACTGGATTATTCCTTATCTTTCCTACCTGCATATAATAAGGCTTTTTCAAACTATACAAATTCTGCCAACACTTCCTATTAAATCCTATAAATAGGATGAACGGTCAAATCTATAAATATTTTTCTAAAACTGGAATAAAATATTAATTTTTATTTGATTATTCTTCAAAAATGTCTATATCCTCACTAATAACGGCAATACGGTTTTTCTTTGTCCGGCAGGGTTATAAAAAAGCTGGCAAAATCGTTTTTACAATACTGTACTTTTTTACATTTTTGTACAATGGTATCGAAATTTGTTATAGGGCTCCACAAGCACAGGGTATTAGGAGAAATATTTATTCCATTGATAATCAATCAATCACTTGGGAAAGAATTTTATGAAGTCCATGAACGTATTAGCTTAAAAAATATTAGCAGATATGAGAATGAGCTTCAGAATGATGAGATAAATCTCGTAAAAATTATTGAAGAATATAATGATAGCCAGCTTGTAAAGATTTTTTCAAAAAAAAAGATCAGCCCTCAAGATTTTTTTTCCTCACTAAATGAAAAGCTTTTTTCAGAACATATCAGACCATATATCGAGAGGCGCTTATTAAAATGTATTGAGATACTTCAAGGCAACGAAATCCCAATTTATTATAAACAGAAGCTGAATAATATTTACGAATCAGAACGTATTAGTATAACAGAGGATACTGTTGAATCAATCTTTAATTTTAAGAGAATTGACAATGAATTATGTTATTTTCTTACTGTTAGTCATGCTGATAATGAGATCAACCTTACAGGTAAAGAAGGAATTATACTTGTAAATGACCCATGTAGGCTAATATTGGATAATACCCTATATATTTTCGATGATATAGATGGGAAAAAGCTGAAGCCTTTTTTTGATAAAGAACATATCAAGGTTCCTCCTAGGGCAGAAAGAAAATTCCTGGAAGGGTTTGTGCGGAATGTTATAAAAAACTATAAAGTTAATGTTCAAGGTATTACAATTATAAATAAAGAGGTAGACCCCAAACCAGTTTTGTCATTTGAGGTTGATCTTTCAGGGAAACCTGTACTACTATTAAAATTTATATATGATGAAAAAACATTTTATTATGCCAACAAGAAATCGGAATTAAAAGTTAGCTATAAAGAAGAAAATGGCATTAAAACTTTCTATAGGTTAAGCAGAAATTACATTTTTGAGAATGAGGTAATATATAGGTTGTTGGAAATTGGCTTAAAGAATATCTATGGGCCCTATTTTCTTCCTTTAAAATTAAAAAAAAGCGATGACATTTTTCTTCATTATGAGCTCATTAATTGGCTGAATCTTAATGCAGAGGAATTGTTGCGTATTGGAGTTGAAATTGTTCAGGATGACAAAAGGGCTAAATTCTATTTAAAAAAATTAGAATTGGATGTAAAAGTTTCAGAAAACAAAAACGATTGGTTTGATATTAATATCGTGGTGAAGTTTGCTGATTTTGAAATTCCGTTTCTTAGACTCCGAAACCATATCATGGATGGGAACAGGGAATATTTATTACCAAGTGGTGAAATTATGATTTTGCCGGAAGAATGGTTTTCGCGAT
>CAZWGG010000433.1:0-5138 GCA_964633305.1 uncultured Bacteroidales bacterium | reverse complement strand
AAACCGTTTGTCTATAACTTCAAATTTTGCCCAATATTCCCCATCCAGTTGTTGTGTTTTAAAATTTCCTGTAGTATCATTCTTGTAAACTCCTTTTTCTATTTTGCCCCTGAATACAATATGATTTTCACCCGTTTCAGGTTTTTCAATGAATTTTGGAATTAGTTTAACTTTGTGGGTAAGTTTTAATTTCGCCCAATATCTTCCATCAGGTAAATCGGGACTTGATATATCAATTTTATAATATTTTTCAGTAAACTTATTTTTATTTAAAATTCCCGGAAGGACTATTTCGTCAGGCTTAGTTACTGGTTTCTTATTTAAACGGGGATGGATGTTTATTATCTCATCCTGCATATCTGTTACAAGATAATAAGGAGTACTTACATCTCCATTAACTTCAAATTTTAATTTATCAAGATTCTGTGCAGGTTGCAAAACATTATTTAAACCCCATAAATGACGTAATTCAGCGGTCAATGCACCAGGCATGGCACGAACATCATTGCATACATGCGAAAGAAGCTCAACTGATTTTTTGGCAATATACCTGCTATCATTTAACTGACGTTCAATAAAACTAGATTTTTCAAACTTCTTTTTTGAAGTAAACCGTTTTGCTTTCGCAAAAGGAAGTATTCTAAAGGCACGAGATTCAATTTCTTCCCAGTTATTTGCCCCCCATATTTTAGGATCGGGGTTTTCACCATAAAATTCATAAGGGGTCTTTTCCCCTTTTTTATTATTAAAATTGGCTTCACAAAGTGTTTTATTAGCAAAGCTATCATCCAAAGACACACTAAATGGTATTATATGTTCAATTTGAACCGTATTTTCGGTACCAAGTAAATCATTTATTGAAATTGTTTTACCTGTATAAGGACATTGCGCTTTCCCTGCTTTTTCTTCTATTTCTTTATACATCAGGTATTTTTGAATATTATTTCTTGAAGGTTGTAATCCAAATTCTGAGAGCCGGTCACGAGCTTCATTATTTTTTGTTTCATTTTCGCGAATTCGAAATCCTGTTTCCTGGCGTAATTTTTTATTATTACGTAAGTCCCGTCCCATTTCTATATGGATACGTTTGAAATGAAAATCTTTACCTTCCGATTCCCTGTACTTTTCAATTAACGTATTAACTAATCTCCTGGTTTCATGTAAACCTTGCTGCACAATTGGGTTTCGAAGATTTTCAACCAGAGGGATTAATTCTTCCAGATTATGTTTTTGTTCAACTTCTTGGCTATGATGGTAAAGACGGGTAAAATGAGGATCGTCTTTTTTGAACCCATATTGAAATACAGGTGATGACAAATGTTCTTTTATCATTTCAATTGCTTCTCCTTGTTTATTGTCTGCATTTAAAATCAGATTAATTTCTTTTTCAATCTTATTATGGTCAGCTTCAAAGTTATCCCAACGTTTGCCAAAAGCATTTTTAATACCTCCCAATATTACTGCCCTATCATATTGATAACCTTTTTGCAGAAAGGGTAAAATATTACGGATTGCCTTCAACGAAACATTTGCATAACCTTCTTTTAACTTAACATCTTTAACATTCTGATGATTTGATTTAATTGCGTAATCTTTACTCAATTTTTTGTAAAGCTTGTCATTATCCTCATAAAAATAAAAGCAATGCCAAATCTCTTCATAGTGTTTCTCCCAAATATCTTTTTCAAACAATGATTGCAACTGTTTTATTGTAGGATTACCGGAAACTTTTAGTTTGTCATCATAATTAAATTTTTCATATGTCAATTTCAATTTTTTGGGGATATCTATAAAATCGAAATTTTTGTCCTTAGTGTTTATTAATTCCAAAACCAAAAGTTTTTGTTCATGGGTTAATTTTTGATTTTTTCCATAAGCAATATTATTAATAAACTGATATGCCCTGAATAATTCAAATTCGGGATGAGAAATTGGACATGGTTTCTTACTATATGATTGAACCTTACCATTTTCTGATGTTACAATTTCATCTCTCGAATTTATTATCGGTATATTATTTTCGAACCTGCAATTTGCCAGTAACCCTTTCTGTGAACGAAGTGGCCTTTGCCAAAACAGGACACTTTCACTGCTTTTAAATTGAATTATTTTTCCATTACCGTTTATATAACTAATATCAATATTGCCCCCTAAATAATTTTTAAGTGAAATCTTTTCATAACTAGTAATCCTAGTTTTTCCCTTCTTATCCGGAATTCCAATATCAACATTCTCCTTCCCGTACTTATTTATTAAATGCTCTATTTTTTTTTTGTTTCTTTTCCCATCAAGTGATCCTTTTAGTTCCCTTATTTTCTTTGATTTAACTTCACTCCGATTTAACCCAAGATTATTTGCCTGAAAATTCCATATTTTCTCAAATTCTTCAACATACATATCCCTTAAAGTATATCGGCCTCTAATCCTTATTTCTTTACCAAATTTATCACGTATTTTTCTATATGGTTCACCAGGTTTTAATAAAGCAGTTGAATAAAAATATTTTCCAAGTGTATTGTTAGTAATGGCCTCTTTTGTTTCATTAATCGATAATATGTTTTCATCAGGTTTTCCTTTAGTATAAATAGTAGATTCTTCTTTACCTTTTCGGTTACTTAGAAATCCCCTTCTTTGGATAAAATGGTACAAAATTCTACCAAATTCAAATAAACTTAAAGGTCTCTCCAATGCTTTTGCCCTTAATTCATAAGGATTTAATTTAATCCAATCTATAAAGTCTTTATTTTCAGGAAATCTTCTTCCTTCTGATTTCGTCTCTCTATTCCAGTTCTTCCATTTTTTTAACTCTTCAATATTCAAAGGACACATTTGTTGTTCAATTAAAACCTCAAGCAATTTTATTTTTCTTAAACGTTTTCTATAAAAATGCCTTCTTGTTTGTCTTTTATCCCTTCTGGTCGCATTTTTTGATACTTCTTTTTCTCCTTGTCCAATTGTGTCTGATTCAACTCCTTCAGGAAAAATCCTAACGCCACAATTATCAATGTTAAAATACTTTTTTACTTTTCTGGTATCGTCGAATTCTGCATTTACGACCGCCCACCCAATACTATTTGTGCCTAAATCGAGGCCTAGAATTTTTTCCATGGTATTGTGTTTTAAGTATTTATTTTATATTTTTACTGTCAGAAAAACTAATTTTTCAATCTTATCACAATAAGGCTATATGCCGAAGGATATTAAATCCTGTAACCCCGCCTCGGTGGGGTTTATTTTTGGAATGGGAAACAAAAATTTCCACATCATAAAATAAGTGATTAAACCGTTCCACAGTCCTAATGCTTAATCCTGTATGCCTGCTAATCTCTTTCTTACTTCTCCTAACTCCTGTTGACAACAAAATAAGCATTTCGAGTAAACGCCGCATTTTTTCCTGTGCAGCCATAGTTGAATAAATTTATTTCCAGCAAGTTAAATAATTATTTTTAATTTCTTGCTATTTTAATTTCTTTTTTTGCCATATAGCACAATATATTATACCTTGAAATAAGGTGATATTTTATCATTACTAAAACAATTATTACTACATTTGTTAATGTTCAAAAATATGCTGATGCTTCTATTTAAGCAATTTTTTACTAACAATGAATATCTCACTTACCACATGGGCAATTATATTGGGTGTAATTTTTTTGTCAGGGCTTGTTAAAGGCACAACAGGTTTTGGGTTTGCCCTTTTTTCGCTTCCCCTGCTTGTTCATTTTGTTCCTATAAAAACCCTTATCCCCCTGTTAACATTGTTTAACCTAACGTCATCAATACAAATTGCATTGCTGTCGGGTAAATTCAAATCAAAAAAATCTATTATTCTCCTGTCAATATTCGGAATAGCAGGAGTAATATCCGGCTCTTTTCTTTTAAAATTTCTGCCCGAGCTTTGGTTAAAAATCCTAATATCATTCGTTCTTATCGTATTATCATTTATGTTTTTAACAGGCTACAGGTTTAAAATAAGAAGAATAAAACGAGGAAATTCAATTGCCGGTTTTATCAGTGGTTTCCTGGGGGGAAGCCTGGCAGTAAGCGGCCCTCCATTGGCCTTGTTTCTTACTTCGTTAAAAATTGATTCCCAAAATTTCAGGCTTACTTTTGCATGGTTTAGTGTTATTACAGCCTCGGTTGCTTTTTTCGATTATATTAAAATGGGAATATTTCAGTTTAGTTCCTTAAAAATATTTGTTGTTTCAATACCAGTACTTATTGCAAGCATTCAGACAGGAAAATTGATAAGTAAAACCGTTTCCATAAAAATTTTTTATTTTACCGTGGTTTCTGTTACCCTTTTATCTGGCATATTCTTGCTCTTATCCTCCTTAAGGGAATTCTAAAACCGGGAAAAATTTTACTCACCCTTCACAAACTTCTTTAAGCCTTGATAATCCTTTGTCAAAATCCTTTTTAAGAGCCTTTTTCATTCCAAATAAGGCAAAAAGTAAGTTTTTTGGAAAAGGTGTTTTTTCGTTATATCCCCAGGTTACCTTAATATTATTGCCCGAAGCATTAAAAAGATAATAAATATCGCTTTGTGCTTCCCATGGTTCTTCAAATACCAGGTTAACATCTATTCTTTTGTTTTTATCAAGACTTACTATTTCCTGGTAGCCTTTTCCCGCATTTTTATTACCTTCCCATTTTGATTTCGCCCCTATTTGTCCGTCAGTTCCTTCATAACTTACTTTCATGTTAGGGTCATAATCGCTCCATGGTGACCATTTATTCATCTTATGAAAATGGCTTACCTGGCTAAAAACACTATCGGCCGGTGCACTAATCGTAATGGTTCTTTCAATGTTAATTTTTTTTGGCAGGATTAAGCCTGCAATTAAAGCCACAACAATAATACCAAGTAAAATAAATCCGATGGTTTTAAGTATTTTCATAATTCTGAGGTTTATGTTAATAATATGGTTATTTTTTTAATAATTTGAATGCATGTGACCATTCATTTTTTAAAAAACCCGGAATACACCATAACATGCACAAAGGTTCAATAGCGCGTGCAGATTCAACTTTCCCCATATCTTCTGTTTCCCAGCCAAATTGTCCAAGAATTTGCTCAACCGTTTTTTTTGCACTATCGTCATTACCGCATATAAACATGGTTGGTTTTGTTCCGT
>CAZWGG010000432.1:0-5139 GCA_964633305.1 uncultured Bacteroidales bacterium | reverse complement strand
ACCATAGTGTAAGAGTAACCTGATAATCTCTTTTTCAATTTGATATGTGTCTTTAAACAAAGGTTTTTCCTGTTTTACTTCTGGCTTATACTCAGGAAGATTTGCATACGTGCCTGTTTGTTTAAATTTTTGTTCCGTGAGTTTTCTCCGTATTTTTCTAATTTCTGTATATAAAACGCGTTCGTCAACATCAAGTATTTTGCTACATTCACGAATGTAAACCGTACGCATAATTCCATCGGGAATAACAGCAACCGATCGAACAACATCTGAAATTAATGTGGCACGTTTAACCGGGTCAGACTGGGCATCTTTTAAAAGCAACCGGGTTTTGAATGTAATAAAATCACTTTCGGTTTGGGTAATATAATCGAGAAAATCGCTTGCATTCCTATTTTTTGAAAAAGAATCGGGGTCCTCGCCTTCGGGTAGCAAAACTACTTTTACATTCAGCCCTTCTTCAAGAATAAGGTCGATGCCTCGTAATGATGCTTTTATTCCCGCTTCATCACCATCATAAAGTATGGTGACATTTTTTGTGAACCGTTTAATCAGTCTTATTTGTTCGTTGGTAAGTGATGTTCCTGAAGATGCAACCACATTTTCAATACCTGCCTGGTGCATGGAAATTACGTCGGTATATCCTTCCACCAAATAACATTTATCGTTTTTTATTATGGATTGACGGGCAAAATAGATGCCATAGAGGATATTACTTTTGTGGTATATTTCCGATTCAGGAGAATTCAGGTATTTGGCTGTTTTTTCATCGCTTTTTAGTATACGTCCGCCAAAACCAATTACCTGTCCGGAAAGACTAAGTATAGGGAAAATTATTCGCCCGTGAAAACGGTCAAATGTATATTCTTCTTTTTTGATTGTAAGTCCTGTTTTTACAAGGTAATCGAGCTTGTAACCTTTATTTATGGCTGTTTTTGTAAAAGCATCTTTTTGTTCGCGCGCATAGCCTAATTGAAATTTTTGTATACTGTTATCCCTGAAACCTCTTTCATAGAAATAGCTTAACCCTATTACTTTACCTTCTTCGGTATTGGCGAGATTTTCAGAAAAATATTTTTGGGCAAATAAACTTACTGCTAACATGCTTTCGCGGTCGTCTTTCTGTTTTTTTTCTTCGTCAGACTCTTCTTTTTCAACAATTTCGATATTATATTTTTTGGCTAAATATTTTAATGCTTCTGGGTATGAAAGTTTTTCGTGTTCCATAAGAAAACTAACCACGTTTCCGCCAATTCCTGAACTGAAACATTTAAAAATACCCTTGGAGGGGCTAACAAAAAAAGAAGGGGTTTTTTCATTGGTAAACGGACTAAGCCCTTTATAGTTTTGTCCTGTCCGTTTCAAATTGACAAATTCCCCAATAACTTCAACTATATCAGCGGCGGCAAATATTTTATCTATGGTTGCGTGGTCAATCATGAATTTTCTTAATATGGTGAGAGTGTCTGAAAAGTATTTTGATGTTCAATGTTTTCATTACCGCAAAATTGCAAAATTAATTCTGCTGCAGTAACTATTATATCCAATAAAGTATGAACAAGATTTTAGACATCGATTGTTAATAAAGGGGAAAGGCCTCTTCATTACAAGAGGGAAACTTGATATAAAGGAATAATCTTATTAGGGTTTTATTTATGTGTATAAAAATCTTACTTAAGTGATGAAAGTATTTTCGATGACACATTTGAAATTTTAAGTTCTACAAGATCTTCAAGTGCCATGTCCGAGAGCTTATTGGATTCAATTGATACCATTCTGATATCAACTTGGTCGGGAAAGCCCACATCGGCCCCTGCTGTTTTCATTCCCTTTTTTAAAAAAATGATTGTGGAAGCTGAAACAGGGATATCGATTTCAAATTGCCCGTTATTATCTGTAGAGGTTTTGTTATTTGTTCCTTTCAAAACAACAAGTACTTCACTTAATGGGTTCTGATCGGCATCAGTTACTGTACCATAGATTTTTTTCATTTTTTCATCTGTATCTAATGATACGGCAAACAATACCACCATAGAAAAACCGAAAACAGCAATAGCAATCTTCTTAAAAGTTGTCATAATTTGTTTTTTATTAATTCATAATTTATACATTCATACGTGTAATTCAGTTTTATGATTTAAGTAAGGTGGTGATTTATATCACATTTTTTGGTGATATATATCATCTATTTTAATGTAACTTTTTTATTAGTTGCAGGCATATTGTTGTATTGGACATATATCTTTATTATAAAAATTGATAGGTAAAAAAACAGAAATGTGGCTAATGAGTTTATCAGAATTTCTCATTAGTTAATTTACTTAAATTTTATAGTAATGTTATCAATATGTAAAAGGGTTCTCTAAAAATAAAATTGTACGTTTATATATTACTTTTTCTTAAATTTTTCTGCCTGCTCATTAGTAAATCTCTTGAATTCTGCATTTTTATCGAAAAGGTAACGGTAAGTAATATGAGTTTTTTCTTTTGTGGCGCCAAATTGGCTGTACATTTTATTTACAGTTAAATTATAATCTCCTACCCAAGAAAGTTCAAGTTCATCAATATTATTTTTATATAATGTGTCTGAAAGTTTAATATATACCCCTCCTACAACCATAGATCTTTGATATTCGGGTATTACCCCTGAAAGCAAAAGTCTTGCCCGGTTAATTACCTTAGGACTTTTCCTGTAGAGAAATAGTTTTATAATGTTTATAAGATTTAGTTTTCCATTTTTCATTTTTTTAAACAAAAGGTTTACATCCGGGAAGGCAACCAGGAAAGCAATAGGTTTTTCTCCTTCATAGGCAAACCAAATAAATTTTTCGTTAATTATTGCTTTTGCTTCTTCAAAAATTTTGTAAAGGTCTTCGAATTCAAGCGGGGTATAGTCTTCAAGAAAGTCTGCCCAAATTTTATTATACATTTCCGCTAAATCTTTGATGTACTTTTTAGCATTTTTCATCTCAAAATGCTTGAATGTGTATTCAGGTTTTTCAATAATATACTCGGCAAATTTGCGCATTCTTTCGGGATAAGGCTTATGTAAATCGTCATGAAAGGAATATTGCTCAAAATAATTTTTAAATTCGTATTTTTCAAATAGTTCCTTATAATAAGGAAAATTATACGGCATGCCATATCCTTGATGAGTAAATCCTTCAACAAGTAACCCCCAGTAAACAAAATTCTCACCAAAATTTATCGGACCATCCATTGCTTCCATTCCTTGCTTTTTAAGCCATTCTTTTGCGGTGTCGAAAAGGAGATTTGCAGCATCTTGGTTATTTACACATTCAAAAAATCCGATGCCTCCTGTTGGTTGGGTATTATTGTATGCTTTATTTTTATCATAAAATGCAGCTATCCGGCCTGCTAAGTTTCCTCCCTCTTCAGTTAATATCCATCTTTTTGCATCTCCATGTTTAAAGCATGAATTGTTATCGGGATTAAATATTCCTTCAATTTCAGTATCTAACGGACAAGTCCAGTTTTTATCATTCTTATAGAGTACTTTGGGTACTTTATGAAACAGGTTTTTTGTTTTTTTGTCGTTTACTGTAAGAATATTCATAACTAGCAATTTAAGATAAATTAAAGATTAAAAAATTATTCAATCATTCTTCCCTGTTGTTGGTATGAAACAAGTTTTCATGTTTTTTGAATTATAAATATAACCTTTTTTTCCAACTCAAATTATATAGATGGTGAACAAATATGCTAATTCATCATCCAGAAGCCAGGTTAATTTCAAAAAAGAAATCAAAAGTTTTTTAAAATTTTTCAGGAAATGTAATTTTTAGAATAGAGGGAGTTACACCTTTGTTATCTTTTATGTATTTGCTTGCTATTTCTCCGGATTTATACCTGTATTCTTTATTACTAATGAGCCATTCAAGTTTTTTTTTCAATTCGAAGAATGATTTAATGCAAAAAGCTCCCTGCAGTTTTATCAGGTCCACAGCTTCATTAAATTTTTTATAATTAGGGCCAAACAGTATGGGTAAGCCAAATGTTGCCGCTTCTAGGATGTTGTGTATCCCTACTCCAAAACCTCCTCCTATGTATGCAATATCACCATATTTATAAAGTGATGATAACATGCCAATGTTATCAATAACTAAAATTTTTTTATCATTAATTTGACATTTATCTGCATTTGAAAAACAAACAACGGGTTTTTCCAAACCTGAAAGTAATTGCTGAATATGTGAGTCATGTATTTCATGAGGCGCAATAATATATTTTACCGAATAATTGGTTTGGTTAATAAATTTAAGCAGCAATTGTTCATCTTTTTCCCAGGTACTGCCACAAATTATGACAAGGCTGTTTTCACAAAATTTTTTTACTGTTTCAATTGTTTTAGCTTGTTTGGCAATATCATAAACCCTGTCGAAACGTGTATCTCCGGAAACACTGATATTGTTAAGGTGAAGTGATTTTAATAAATCATATGATCCTTTGTTTTGTAAAAAGATGTGGCTGAAATTTCCCAGTATTTTTTTAAACCATATGCCATACCATTTAAAAAAAATCTGGTTTTTTCTGAAAATGCCAGATAGTAAAAATATGGGTATATTCCTATCGTGCAATACTTTTAAGTAATGATACCAAAATTCATATTTAATAAAGAACACTTTTTTTGGCTGAACGATGCTGATAAATTTTTTTGCATTACTCTTGGTATCAAGTGGGAGGTAAAAAATATAATCAGCTCCCTGGTAATTTTTTCTGATTTCATAACCCGATGGAGAAAAGAAAGTAATAAGGATTTTATAATTATTTGATATTTTTTTTATTGCTTCGATAACGGGTCGTCCTTGTTCAAATTCTCCCAGCGATGCTGTGTGAATCCATATTGTATTGTTATTGGGATTTATGGTTTTAGCAATTTTTTCCAACAATTTCCTGCGTCCTTTAATCCATAGTTTTGCTTTTTTATTAAATAGCGAAGCACACAAAATACCAACGTAATAAATTCTGATACCCAGGGAATAGATTAATCGCATTTTTTGATTTGATACTATTTATTTATTTGTTTGGCTGAAATTTTTGCCCAGGAATCTTTTAAAGGAACTGTTCGATTAAATACAAGATTGTCATCTTTTGAGTTAATATCGATACAAAAATAGC
>CAZWGG010000431.1:0-5142 GCA_964633305.1 uncultured Bacteroidales bacterium | reverse complement strand
TCCCTGAACGATTCCCGATTCTCTTTCGGGTTAACCCAAAGTCGATATCCGAGTTACCAGACCCAGATTATACCAACGTTTTCACTAATTTGGATTACCATGATTTATGATTATTGGATGCATTGTCAGGATGAAAAAACGGTAAAATCTATGTTGCCGGGAGTAATAGAGGTATTGCAGTGGTATGAAGCAAAAATCGATTCAACAGGTATGCTGGGGCACATGGAATGGTGGAATTTTGTCGATTGGGTGATCGATAAAAACTGGAGAAATGGAAAGCCTCCCGGGCTCCACAACAGCCATTCATCGATCATTAACCTCCAATATGTTTATACGCTTCAAAAAGCTTCTATTTTGCTAAATGCTTTTAACATGAAGGAACAAGCATTATATTACTCAAATCTTGATGAGAAAATAAAATCGGCAGTATACCATTATTGTTATGACAAAGAAAGAGAGCTGATAGCCGATTCGCCCGAAAAAACATCGTTTAGCCAGCATGCTACCATAATGGGTGTTTTAACAAATACAATTTCTGAAGACTTTCAAAAAAAAGCATTAAATAAAATAACCAACGAAAAAGGCATAGCGCCATGTTCTTATTATTACAGGTTTTATTTGACAAAAGCAATGGAAAAAGCCGGGCTGTCAGATGAGTATCCGAATATGCTTGATCCATGGATACAAATGCTTAAGCAAGGACTTACCACTTTTGCCGAAGAACCGGAACCTTCAAGGTCCGATTGCCATGCATGGAGTGCTTCCCCGGTTTACTATTTTTTGTCGTTAGTATGCGGGATAAAACCCGGTGAGCCTGGGTTTAAATCGGTTAGAATAGAACCAAGTCTGGGAAGGTTAAAATGGATAGAAGGTTCTGTGCCCCATTGCCTGGGAGAGATAAAAATAAATTTGAAGAAAGATGACCAAGGTAATTTAAGTGGTAAAATTATACTTCCAAAAACATTGCCAGGTACTTTTAAATGGCACGATCATACAATGAAACTGGAAGGCGGGGAAAATAATATTCAATTAAAATCGGGTTCTAACAAATAAAGACTGTAAGTTTAGAAATATCTACTTCTTACAAAAAAGTTGAAGCGGGTTACAAAGCTTGAATTTACTAATCCCCTTCCTGTTTTTTATATACATTATATGCAGGTGTTTATTCTTATAACTTCTTTACATTAAATCCAATATTCGCTGAAATAGTGGATTTTTTAAAAATTAAGGATCCATATTCAATTCCCGGATTAAGGATATTAAACCTTAAAACATTCCCTGTTCTTAATGATGCTTCTTGAGAAAAGCAGAATCTTATAATTGATATTCCAATAATCGTGAAATAAAGTCTTTTCATATTTGTCTATTCCAGATTCAATTTTTTTATAAGGCCTATATATAATGAACCTCCTATATTAAATAGTCTTTGCAAGAAAACGCCAAATACTGCGTTATTCTTGCCTTGAAAATAGTCATTTACAATCAGTAAACTCCTCATTTTCAATGCTTAGAAAGCCTTGTCTTTGACGTTTTCTTATCAAAGACTTTAAAAAATAGGAGTTTTCTGGCAGGCACTAAATAGGTAGAATGTTAACATTACCAGTAAAGACATGTATTTAATTTGTGCAATACAGTTCTGCAGTCCGAAACCACCGGTGAATGAGCTCGACAAGCCTTCTGAGTGCGTTGACGGCTAGGTTTTCTTTTTTGATTACAGTCTTAAGTTGCAATATGGTGCGGATTAAATCTCCCCCGTAGTTTTTCTCATGAACTGTACGCGTTCAAAAGCAACACAGTTATCCTCATCATTTGTAATTTTACCTTTGAAAGATTGAATGTCTGCATAATTTTTTCTTTTCATCCATTCTTCCAGCTCTTTTATCATAGTAGAGATGTATCCTATTCCGTTTTGATATAAAGTAGTACTTACCTGAACGGCTGAAGCCCCGGCCAATAGTTGTTTTACTATACCCGTATAATCGTGAACACCTGTGGCTGCAATAAGGCCACAATTAACTTTCCCCGATAAGAGCGCTATCCAACGTAATGCTAAAGTAAGCTCTTCGGGATTGCTAAAGATGTTATTTGAAATAATTTTTATTCTTTCAATATCTATATCCGGCCTGTAATACCTGTTAAACAATACAATATTATCAATTTCAAGATTACTTATTTTAAAAATAGTACGGTACAGGTTGGTAAAATAGTACCCGATTTTTGCACCTACCGGTATATCTACATTTTTCTTTACTTCACGAATAATTTCTATATAAGTCTCTTCCATTTTATACCCGGTAAGATTTATGTTTGTAGGGGGTATAAAAATGTTAAGCTCCAAGCCGTCTGCCCCAGCATTAACCAGTTCTTTGGCAAAGAAAGGCCATTCACGAGGTGTTACACAATTTATGCTTGCTATAACTGGAATATCAACTGCCTTTTTAGCATCTTCAATAAGTTTAAGATACTCTTTTATGCCATGTTCTTTAGAAAAATTACTAACATAATCAACGGACTCTGGATACCAGAAATACATATCATCCTGGTTAAGCAGGGCACTTTTGTTTGCGACAATCTGTTCTTCAAAAAGTGATTTAAGGACAATGGCCCCTGCACCATAATTCGCACATTTTTTTATGTTTTCAATTGTACTTGTTAAACCGGAACTGCTAACAATTATAGGGTTTGAAATTTTCTGCCCCATGTAGTTGGTTGATAAATCCATGTAATTTTAGTTTTTATGTGGTAACACAATTTTTTTTCTGTTATATGGTTTTATGTTTTGCTTACTAAGATAAGCAATTATAAATTTTTTTAAATGCTCAAAAGCCTTATCAAGGTTTTCATGTGCTTTTTTTGTCATTTCCCCCATAAATTCCCATTCATATCCCTTTATATGCATTAGATAGCTATGGGGATAGTTATCATATATTTCACGGCATAAATGAAGAATAAAAGACGGTGAAACATGGTGCATGGTAAATTCAACCTTAGGGTTTGGCTGTATTTCGGTGAAAACACAATTTTCAATATTCTCTTTTGATGCATCGGCAAAAATTACCAGGTCTTTATCGCTTATATTATCTGCATCTTCAATATTTAACTGGTAATTTGTATCTGTTTCAATACACTCTATACCATTTGATAACGACCAGTCATGAACTTTTTCAGCAAGCCGGATTCCCAGTGCATCATCCTGTCTGCCAGGGTTACCATATCCTACTATGTATATTTTAGGCAGCATCTATTTATTAAATCAATCTATTTACTTCTTTTTTCAATGAGGTTGTTTTTGTAATCATAGAGAGAGAATTCGAGCGGCATTTGCCCCAGAGCGTGGGTTGCACAGCTTAAACATGGGTCATAAGCCCTAATGGCCACCTCAACAGCATTCATCATGCCTTCGGTAATTTTTGGCTGATGGGCCATAACCTTTTTAGCAACCTGGTGAACAGCCTCATTCATTGGCTGATTATTATTGGTTGTTGATACGATGAGGTTAGCCATTTCAATTTGGTCATTTTCGTTTATTTTATAATGATGGAACAATGTACCCCGGGGCGCTTCAATAAGCCCCACGCCTTCTAATTTTTTCTGTCCTTTTGTTACCAACTCGCCTTCAATCAAATCGTTGTCCATCAATAATTCTTTCATCTTTTCAGCCGAATGCAGTATTTCTATCAACCGTGCCCAGTGGGCATGCATGGGCATGTTACTGGGTTTACCGTTATTATAAGCCTTAAATTTTTCAAACTCTTTTTGTGCAAGCGGGGTATCAATAAAGTCGGCAGTATTAAGCCGGGCTAAAGGGCCAACACTATACCAGCCGTCTTTTTTTCCCAGTTCTTTTAAATATGGAAATTTCATATAGCTCCATGACCTCACTTCTTCATCAATATATTTATAATATTCTTGGTAGTCAACATCGTGAAGTATTTTCTTTCCTTCACTGTCAATTGCCCTTAACACACCGTGATATATATCAAGTGCACCGTCTTTTCTAACAAGACTAAGATAACTTGATGGAAATTCTACAAACCCGTCAATTATATCTTTATTTTTTGCATGATAATCGTGGAAAAAAGCAAGCGCTGCGTGCGACCATTCAATCATTTTATCGATATTAAGCGGGGCATCTCCCTCAAGTAACATTGTTTTTTCCTCTTCGGAAATGTGTTTGTTTATTCCGCCGGGAATAGCACCTGTACCGTGAATCTTCTTACCTGCAGTTGCTTTTATTACTTCCTGTCCGTATTTTCTCATCATCACACCCTGAACTGCCAATTCTTTGTTTTCCAGGGCAACGCCAATGATGTTTCTTGTAAGCGGGTCGGAATCTATTCCAAAAAGCAGGTCGGGAGATGCTAAATGAAAAAAATGTAATGTATGCGATTGAAAAAACTGACCGTAATGCATCAGTCTTCTCATTTTTTCCCCTGTAGGTGTAAGTCCGTCTCCCGTACCTGCCCCAACAATTACATCAAGTGCTTTTGCAGCAGCAAGGTGATGGCTCACCGGACAAATTCCGCACAGTCGTTGTACAAGTACCGGGGCTTCCCAATATGGCCTTCCTTGAACAAACCTTTCAAACCCACGAAATTCAACAATGTGTAATCTTGTTTGTTCTATATTTCCTTCATTATCAAGATGAATGGTAACTTTTCCATGGCCTTCAACCCGGGTTACAGGTTCTATTGTTATTTTTTGTCCCATATTTTTCTTTTATTTATTTTAGTCGAATTTAACTACTTCATAAGGTAACTTCATTTCATCACCTGTTATTAATGCCACTAAAGCATTCCATATCAAATCGGCCCTAGGGGGGCACCCAGGCAAATAATAATCAATTTTTACAACTTCATGGCATGGATATACTTTATTTAATAACATAGGAAGTTCCGGGTCGTTCGGAACAATTTTTTCTGTATTTCCAACCACTGTTGGCCCATTCAAATAAGCTTCTTCTATACATTCTTTTATCGGGATACCGTTTCTCATGGCCGGCAATCCGCCCATTATGGCACATTCGCCTAAAGAGACCAGTATTTTACAATGTTCCCTGAAATCTTTCAATACATGAACATGTTCACTATTACAACATCCTCCTTCTATTAGGCCTATGTCACATTTTTTTGTACACTTTTT
>CAZWGG010000430.1:0-5149 GCA_964633305.1 uncultured Bacteroidales bacterium | reverse complement strand
AATTTTCATCATCAAGACTAAATGATGTTAAATCTTTTTTGAAAATCAGGAATGTTCCAGTAAATCCAAAAATGGCCCCTAAAAGGACTGTTAAGCGTAAAGGTGCCTTTAGTAAAATAATATTGAATAGTATATTCATAAATATCATTAATGAGAAAATAACCGAAACCAAACCACTTGCAAGTGTCTTTTCGGCAATATAAACAAACCAGAAGTTTAAGCTAAATAAACAAACTCCTTGCAAGAAAATAAAGAAATGTTGTTTAATATTGAATTTCAAATTCAATTTAAATATTGTACTTCCCAGTAAGAAAATAAATCCGGCTAATGTAAACCTATAGGCAATTGAGGCAACCGGGTCAACACTTCCTAACTGGAACTTAATTGCAAACCATGTCGATCCCCATATTAGCATGGGAATAATAAAGTAAGTGGTATTTTTCATTGAATTAATTTGAGTTGGTTTATTCGTTAATCATTTTTTATTTATTGATATTTGTTCACTAAAGCCTTTTATAAAGGAGGAACTTTTTTTATGTTATCATTTTTTCAATAGGAATAACCAAAATTCCCTGGGCACCGTTTTCTTTTAATTTTTCGATCACTTCCCAAAACTCATTTTCATTTACTACAGAATGTAGTGAACTCCATCCTTTCTCTGCCAGGGGCATAATAGTTGGGCTTTTAATCCCCGGTAAAAGTTTAATAATGGTATCCAGGTTTTTGTTTGGAGCGTTCAATAATATGTACTTATTGTTTTTAGCACGCAGTACGGCATGAATTCTAAAAAGCAATTGATCGAGTATTTTTTGTTTTGGGCCATCTAACCGGTTTGGTGCTATTACTACAGCCTCTGATTTACATACTACTTCTACCTCTTTTAACCTGTTACTTATTAAAGTACTTCCCGAACTAACAATATCAAAAATAGCTTCGGCCAGTCCAATACTTGGGGCAATTTCTACCGATCCGCTTATTTCCTCAATCTTTGCAGAAATATTTTTTTCGTCTAAATATTTTCTTAAGATAGCGGGGTAGGAGGTTGCAATGCGTTTTTTGTTAAAATATTCAACACCATCATATTTTTCCCATTCGGGAATAGCCAGTGAAAGGCGGCACTTTGCAAATCCCAGCCTGTCAACTATACAAACCGGTTTGGCTTTTTCCAGTACTTCGTTTTCGCCCACTATTCCAATATCAGAAACTCCATCAGCTACATATTGGGGAATATCGTCATCACGCAAGAATAGAACTTCAATTGGGAAATTTTGGCCAATGGAAACTAATTTACGTTTTCCTTCTTGTGTTAGCTTGATTCCGCATTCTTCGATAAGGGCCAATGATTTTTCACTTAGCCTGCCTGATTTTTGAATTGCAATTTTTAGCTTATTCATAATTTTAAACATTTATAAAACAAAAAAGGTCTGCAGCAATTGCAAACCTTTTTATCAAGTTATATCTTTTTGACTTGCACATACTACATCATAGCCTATCAAATGTGATAAGATGCCTTGAATGATGCTTATGTGAAAGTCTTAATATCATAGTCTTAATTTGTGAGTACAATATTAGAAATATTTTGTGAAATTATCAAATTGTTAAATTATAATTTCTTTTGTAACTTTAAGATGAGGGAAGAACATGGGAATCTATAATACCCCGTGATGGAATATATGAAAAATTATATAAGGTTAATACCAATTACATTTATGGAATTGCTCAAAATTCGGTATATAAATTAGACAAAGGTTACGAGCAGTTTTTTATAAAGTTACCTGTGTGAGAAAAAATATGGCAGATTTTCCTTCATTTTTAGTCTTCTACAAAAAAATAATTATATCTTGGGCCTTGTGTTAAAGGTTGAATCAAATTTTGTCTACGATTTTGTATTTACTAATAGCACGACGCTGTGCTAACAACCCGATACAACAGTAGCAGTGATTTCAATACAAACGCAACCTAATTGATAAACAAAATGAAAAATAAGACACTTATTTTATACGGCACAAGAAAAGGAACTACAGCGAAAACTTGTGAAATTATTTCAGAAATACTAACGAATCAGTTTTCACATGAAGTAGAAGCAGTAAATGTGAAAAATTATAAAAAAATTAAAAAAAGAATTATCGATTTTAATAACATAGTTATTGGTTCATCAATTGTTTCAGGACAATGGGTTAGTAAATGTTTGAGAATTCTAAAATCACTTAAACTGATAAATCAGAAACTGATAGTTTTTGTTACAGCAGGGGGAACTATGAACAAAATAAGGAAATATGGAATTGAAAAAACAGATGCAATCCAGGAAGGTATAGAAAAATATATTGATAAATATTTAGTTAAATATGAAATAGAACCATTGTCAAAAATGGTATTTGGAGGAAAAGTAGTTAAAAAAGATAAAATTAGATATGATAATTGGAACATTGACGATATTAAAAACTGGACAATTGAAATAGGGCAAATGATTCAAGAAAAATCTGTAAACATTGACAGTTCGGCAACAATATCATAGACCTTTTTAACTATTACATTATCACTGGATAAATTACCTTCTGGGTTTACTATAAATAACAAAATTTAACAATTTTCATATACCGAATATTTTTATTTTTGCTTTTTATGTCTGAAGCTGAATTTGAAAAAATATTCAGGGAGCATTTTATCCCGTTGTGCAATCTTGCCGGTACAATCGTTAAAGATGCTGATACGGCAAAAGACATTGTACAGGAGGTTTTCGTTAAATTATGGGAGATAAAAAATAAGATTGCTATCCACACTTCTGTACGGTCTTATCTTTACAAAGCAGTTATCAATACAGGACTAAATTATGTAAAAAAGGAAAAACGGTTTTTTGTTTCGAATATTCAACCGGAAAATGGACATGATATAAAAGAGGATGGTTCAGTTGTACCTGAAAATAAATTAGTAAGCGACAAAGTACAGGAAGCTATTGACAATCTTCCGCCTGTTTGTCAGAAAGTTTTCAGGCTCAGCCGTTTTAGCGATCTTACAAACAAAGAGATTAAAGAGCAACCTGTTAAGAAGAATTTACCCGACAGAAGTGAGATATAGATAAACAGGAATAGCAGCATTTCTTATCCTGAAAAATTTAATAAAAAAGAACGGGTGGTAAAAATATGGGGTGAAGTATATTTTAATGTGGTAAAGGATAAATCTTTGTTTAGGGTTGATGCAGGAAGAACACAGGTTCAAGTGTTAGGGACACGGTAAGTAACCCTAAAACCGGAACTGTTACTAAAGTACAAGTGGAAGATGGGAAAGTAGTAGTTTATTCTGCTGAAAATAAAAAGAATAAATTGTTTCTTTTAGCAGGCAACAAAGCTTCTTTTTTGAAAAACTCAAAATTTATAAAAGAAAAAATCACATCCAATTCATTTGCCTGGGTCACCAAAAAACTATCTTTTGAAGAAACACCATTAAAAAAACTTAATGAAGACATATCAGCCTATTTTAATAAAGTTGTTGTGATCCCTCCAGAGCTTGAAAATTGTCTTTTTACCGGGGAATTAAATGAGTTACCTGATATTCTGTCTATTTCTATTGAAGGTTCTTATAAAATTAGAAATGATACTGTTTTTATAACGGGCAGTTCCTGCAATACTAGTTATGATATAGAAGATAACTCATATAAACTTACCACAGGTTAGACATAGGTTTTAGGTATAAATTTGGAAGATGGAAAAAATTCACATATAGCCTTAGTCTCTCCATCTACAATGTTTATGCACATAAAAACTCTCTGTTTTATATGTATACTGACAGGATTGAAAATAATGTTGATAACCCGGTAAATTTAACCAGCAATAATAATTTTTACATGCTTTATTTTTATGTATTCCGTTTTTTCCCGTCTTTATCTTATGAATTTACATTTAAATAAATGATAAAAATGAACAATTTACGTAATACTATTATAAACAATTCCAACGTAGCAGGAAAAGGAAAACCAGCTTTACTGGCTGCCTTTTTATTTCTTATTTTTTATACTGGCTGCGAATCTATCATTGAATTTCCTGGGGTTCCTGTAACTGACCCGGTCGTCATAATTGAAGCTATCCTCACTGACAAGATGGAAGAACAAAGTGTACGGGTGAGTTATTCAATGGCTTTGGATGATACGCTTTCTGATGGCCTGGTTCGTGACGCAGAGGTATATTTATATTCCGAAAATAGTGATACAGTATATTATCGTTATACTGATAATGGATGGTATAAAAGTTTACCTTTTCAAGCGGAAATAAATAAAACCTATATTCTTGAAGTTAAAGCAGATACTAATATTTATCAATCTCACGGAACTGCTATCAAACTTGATGAGGTAGATTCAGTTTACTATATTTCTTCGTTTGATCCGGAAACTCGTGATTCGGTATTTTTTGTTCATGTTGACGGAGAAAAAAAAATGAAGAAATAAGTTACTTTTATATTGAGATGATAAAAAATGAAGAAGTCATTACAACAGGAAGTGAAATATTAATTTATAGCGATAAATATTTCGATAAATATGAAAAAATAAAATTCCCTTATGCTTTTGAAAAAAATGATACGGTAACAGTTGAGTTCCATAAAATTTCAAAAGAAATGTTTGAATATTACTACGAATTGACCGATCAATTTTTTTATTACAATTATTCAAACATTGGATATAAGAAAAATCTTCCAACCATGTTCAACAATGGTGCAATGGGTTATTTTCATGTATCTTCGGTAATGTCTAAAACAATGATTATTCGCTAAATACTCAATCTTCTTTTTAATGAATAACAAGGTTCTATCCGGAATTAATGCACCTTCTTGTTCCTTGTATAATCATTAGACTTTTTCCTTTCGTGTAAGAAAAACTACCATTCATCAATTAAATATGTAAATTTAAAGAAAATATTTCATAAATGAGGTAGGGTTTTACTATAAACGTGTGTCTTTTTTGAAGTTTAATCACAACAAATAAAAAATGAAATGAAGCAAGTTTTAAAAATTATATGTATCTGTTTACTATTTAACATGGCTAAAATTAATGCCCAAAATTATACAATTAGTGGACTGGTGAAAGATGCAGGCAGTGGAGAGTCTCTTATAGGTGTAACTGTTTTTGTAAAGAACACAACTACAGGAGTTGTCACAAATT
>CAZWGG010000429.1:0-5155 GCA_964633305.1 uncultured Bacteroidales bacterium | reverse complement strand
ACAGGTTTTGCCGATCCCGAATTTATAAGTGAATTGCAGACATTTCAGTTACCCTTTTTATCAAAACAAAAAAAGTATCGTACTTTTCAGTTAAGCGGTGATTCTATGTTACCGATTCCTCATGGGGCATGGGTAACAGGTGAATTTGTACAAAATTGGGAATCTATTGTTACAGGACATGGCTACGTGATACTTACATTAAATGATGGAATTGTTTTTAAAATTGTTGAAAATCTGATAAAGAAAGAGCTAAAGCTAAGACTTTACCCTTTGAACCCTGTCTATGACTCTTATGATATTCCTGTTAACGAAATCAAGGAAGTCTGGAAATTCATTCATTACATTAGTGCAGAGATTCCTGACCCTATGATTCCACATGATGAATTGCTGAAAACTGTTGCTGGATTAAAAAAAGATATGAATATACTCAAAAACAAGTTTAAAGACGATCGAAGTAAGAAGATAAGGATATAACCGACCATTAAACTCCGAACTGTGGTTTATCGAAAAATCTCATAACGTCGTTCAAATTTGCGGTGAGCTAAATCACTATTTAGCTAAACAGGCATAATTTCTTGATGAATATACATGATGTCTTGATAAAATTTTTAACTCATTATCCGTAACTTCGTAAATGTAAATAGTAATTTGATTATATAATCTGAATTTTTTCATTTGTTGATCAATTTGATTAAACTAATAAATAGGGAAGAAATGTAAAATTAAAATTTAAAAATTATGAAAGTATTTAAGACAATTTTTAGTATTCTTGTTTTTGAAGTTATGAGAATATTCAAAATAATTTTTGGAATTTTTATTGTAACTGGTTTAGCAATTATATTGAACAGTTGTGAAGATCTATTAAATCAAGCTGGGTTAAATCTATTTTCAGATTACCAAGATGTTGAATTTACTATTGAACCAATGGCTGCCGGTGAGTATTCAATAGTAGAAACTATGGATGCTATTAATGTAGATAGCATAATAAGTGATTCAGATGCGCCGAATGTTGAAGAGTTGGTACTTCATGAAGCTACATTAGAAATTAAAAACCAAGGGGGCACACAAAATTTTGATGCTTTTGAATCTTTTGAAGCAATTGTTGCAAGTGATGCTTTTTCAGAAATTACTGTTGCTTCAATTACAAATATACCTGATGGTTTAGATAAATTGACTCTTGATATTATCGATACTAATCTTATAAATTATGTAGACGGTGAGGAGTATACATTGAAAGTTAGGAGTGTTCTCGATAAAGAACTAACAGACACCATAAATATTTTAGGAAAAGTTAAATATAAGATCAAGGTAGGATATTAGGACTTTTTGTTCAGACCGTAGGAAATTAAGGTTCTGTGAAGTAATTTACAGGACTTTTTTTATTTGGATTTAATATGTACATCTCTTTGAGGAAATGGAATCTGAATTTTATGGTCTTTAAATCCTAAATTTATTTTGTATCGCAAATCACTTTTAATATTCTCAACAAGAAAAGATTCTGTTGTCCAAAAGAACAATTCAAAGTCAAGTGAAGATTCACCAAAATCTTTGAATCTGACAAAAGGTTCGGGTGAGGAAGATATGTTTTGATGACCGGAAGCACAACCTAATAAAAGTTTTGTTACTTTTTCAACATCAGAACCATAAGCAACACCAACTTTTACCGAAAAACGGGTTTTCTTTTCCAGGTGGCTCCAATTAATGACATTATCGGAAATAAATTTTGAATTAGGAATAATCATAATAATGTTATCTCTTGTTTCAATTTTTGAAGTTCTTAATCCAATTCTACGTACACGGCCTATGATATTATCTTTAATTTCTACAATATCGTTAACCTTTATTGTACCTTCAAAAAGTAGTGCAATTCCCGATATAAAGTCCTGAAATATTTGTTGCAATCCAAGACCCAGTCCGACAAGAAGTGCTGCAGAACTTGCTAATAGTATAGTTACTTTTATATTTAAAGATTCTAGTGCTATGGCAATAGCAATAACCCAAATAATATATTTAATTATTTGAAAAACAGCATGTAATTGTCCTATTTCCAAATGTTTTCTCAATTCCTGTCGGCGAAAAATTCTTTTTATTAACCATATCACAGCGTATGTTATGGCAAATATTATAATGAGCTCAATGACATGAATGACTTTAATCGGGGGATTACTTGCTGCTATAAGAGTATAATCGAGAAGGTTTTTTAGAGTCATGATGAATGAATTTCTATATTAAATTATTTTTTGTTTATCAAAGATAGCTAAAATTTTCTGCTGAAATCACGATGATTTGTACAACATTTACTACTTGAATCTCCCTTTTTCACATTAATTACAAGGCAATTAGGAGTAAATCATTTTTTTTTAATACGAGGAAAAATATTAATAAAATTTTTACTTTCTTTTTCAATTTATTTTATTCAATTTTACGCGTTTTTATTTTGATCCTAAATAGCAAAAAATTGGTAAACATTAAAAATTATTTATTTATGTATTAATTATTGTAATTTATTATAAGAAAATGAGAAAACCGATTCTTGGTAATTTGCTTCGCAGTAAAGCTGTGGAGGTTAATAATCATTTCGAGGAAGTGATTATTGGTAATCGAATTCCTAAAGATTACTTTATTACTAAAGGAACCGGTGAAAGCGATATAGCTATTCATGCGGGTTCTTATCATTTGGCCCTTAAAGCCGCAGGAGTTGAGATGGCAAACATTATGACTTATTCATCTATCTTACCTGGTATTGCTCGAAAAATTAACAAGCCTATGCATATTGTTCACGGAAGTGTAGTGGAGAGTATAATGGCTGTAGCAAATGGACGAAAAGGGGAACTTATTAGTGCCGGAATTATATATGGCTGGCTTACTGAAAGAAATACTGGAAAACGTTACGGGGGATTAGTTTGCGAACATAATGGAAATTTTTCGCATGAAGAGCTTGAAAATAAATTGAGAGCAAGTTTGAATGAATTATATTATAACGGTTTTGAAGAAGATTATTCTATTGATGAACATGAACTTATAACACAAAGCTTTATACCAAAAAAAGAATATGGTACTGCTTTAGTCGCAATATGTTTCATGAATTATTTGGTTCCCGTATTAAGATAATACTTTACTTGTCTTACTTAAATATAACCTAATTTTTGTAAGACAAGTATTGATTTTTATATATAAAATGCTAGAATAATAAAATTAAAGTGATTTTATATATATTCTATTTTTATGCTCTTTTATTCCTCATTATCAAATGATTTCCACTCATCATATTCATCAATAACTTTTTTCTTAAAACTCACCCTTTTTTCTTTTGAAGCCTTTATTTTTTTCTCTTTCGGTCTTAAAGGTTTGTTCTTGAATGTTCGAGACATGATTAAGTATTTTTAGATAATTTCAATATAAATTATGTATACAACACTTAATAGAAAGATAAGTTTAATAACTTTAGCATTTATGTTTTTCTGATATTTGTCGCATATTTCAGCTCTAATTTTACTATTTAGTTATAAATTTAATAAAAATTATAGAATTTAACTAGAACATTAAAATTTAAAAACTAGCATTAATTATTACTGTTTTTTCAACCTAATTACTATCTTTAAAGGATATAATATATTCGATATTATGAGTACACATATTATGCTTTGGAAAAAATTCTTCTTTATAATGGTATTTTCGTTAGCCATTTTATCAGTTAATGCTTTGGATAACTTAGTTATGATTTCGGCTAATTACCAATTTGAAGATATTGATTCAATATCAATTGATGATGATATGGGTTCGGCATCAATTATTGAAGAAGATATTGACGGATATGATTCAGTTGAGAATGACATTGATGAAGGTTATGAGGAACAAATTTCACAACTTTCAGGAACAGAAACAACCTCTCCTGAAGTATTAGTTGCTGATAGCTCTGAATCAAAAGATGTGCTGAATGCCGAAGAACAAATTGCTTCTGGATGCAAAATACCCTTTTACAGAAGATGGTGGTTTTCTCTATTAATAGTTTTAGCTCTTGTACCATTGGTACGAAAAGCTTTTCTTAATGAAAAAAAGAAATATTTACAACAAATAGAAGATTTAAATAAAGAGGTTGACAAGGTTAAGAACACATTAAAAGAGACAGAGGGCTATTTCGAAGAAATGCATCAAGATCAAAACAAAAATTTCACAATAGAAAAAGAGCTTAGATATCAATTTGAAGGAATTTCAAAATTTAGCGAAATTCTTTCAAATAATAAAAATAATACCGAAATACTAGGACAAAAAATTGTTTCAGAATTGGTTGACTATGTCGGGGCCAATTCAGGTGCAATGTATATAATTAAAGATGACGAAGGTGAAGAACCGGTTCTGGAATTTTTGGGTGGTTTTGCTCCTGATGCAAAACAAATTACTGCTTCTTTTAAAGTAGGTGAAGGGTATGTTGGCACTTGTTTTAAAGACGGAAAAATAATGGAATTAAACAATGCTTCAGATGTCTATATTAAAGTATATTCTGGTTTGGGAGAATCCAGACCAGACCATCTTATATTTGTCCCTTTAGTGCAGGACGAAAACAAACTTGGGGTAATTGAAATAGCTTCGTTTAAAAAGCTGGAAGAATATAAAATTAAATTTATTGAAAAGCTGTCGGAAAATATAGCTTCTACCATGGCAATAAACAGTGCTAACGAAAAAATGAAGATCATGCTTGATCAATCGAGAGAGCAAACAGAACAACTTAGGAGCCAGGAAGAAGAAATGAAGCAAAATCTTGAAGAAATGCAAACTGCTCAGGAAGAGCTACAACGACATGTTAATGAAAATAAAGTAATACAAGAAAACCTTATAAAAGAAAAAGCATTACTCGATGCTGTGATGAACAGCTTGCCGGAATACATATATTTCAAAGATAAAGAGTGCAAATTTATACGTATCAGCAATTCTATGTTGCCACTTTTTCCTGTTAACAATATTGATGATATGATAGGAAAATCAGATTTTGATTTTCAATCAAAAGAGGTTGCCCAAAAATACTATGACGAAGAGCAGAAAATTATGAAAACAGGTAAAGGATTTATTAACAAGGTAAAGCATGAGATAATGAAAAATGGGATTGAACAGTGGTCATCAATAACTAAAATGCCTTTGTATGATAAAACAGGACAAT
>CAZWGG010000428.1:3099-5155 GCA_964633305.1 uncultured Bacteroidales bacterium | reverse complement strand
ATTACTGGCACAATAAAACCGGAATCACTGGCATAAATCGAACCGTGTTATCCAGAAGGTGGTCTATTTTTTCATTCAATAGCCTTATTTCCAATTCTGACTTCAAATTAACCAAATAATCATTTTCAGCCCGTAACCTGTCTTTGGTCTCCTGCCTGTTCTGGCTCATCATGATAACAGGTGCCTGCACTGCTGCAATACAAGATAAAATCAGGTTAAGCAAGATAAAAGGATATGGGTCGAATGGCTTGGATATTAATACCCATGAATTAATAAGAATCCAAATTAATAATACCGAACCGAAAAGAATAATAAATTTCCAACTACCTCCAAATTCTGCAATTTTATCGGCCAAACGCTCACCAAACTTAGCTGATGCTTCATAATCTGTATAGATGTTTTTCGTAAGAAAATCTTGTTCATGGATACTTTCTGAAACTTTCTTTTCAAGCACTTTAATTTCTTTTTTATCCTGCTTTAAAATGTTTTCAATATATTGACTTCTGAAATGTTTCAGGTCATCCACACAAATTAATCCTTTGGATGAAATATCCTTATACTTGTTTTTTATAATGTGCAATACATCTGGCCTTACCAATTCCAACGGAAAGAGAAATTGTTGTTCAAATTGTTTTTTACAAACCTGGCAAATCTGGTTTTCTAAGCCTTCTATTTTTTCAATACGGTTGGTCATAGACAAAATATTTTTTTAAACAAAATAAGTAAATTGTTTTCACTATTATTAATTTAGTTATTCTTTTCTCGAAGTAATGAAAAAAAAATACAGAACAGGTCTTATTTTAAGTGGCGGTGCAGTTCGTGGTTTTGCCCATATAGGGATATTACAGGCACTGAATGAACATGAAATATATCCTGATATAATATCTTCAGTAAGTGCCGGGGCCATAGTTTCATCATTTTATGCTGACGGATTTAAACCAAAAGAAATACTTTCTTTATTTCATGGTAAAAGAATATTTGAAATAATCCATTTGGCTTCACCAAAATATGGCCTTTTTGATATTAATAAACTAAAAAAAATAATTGATGAAAACCTTAAAGCAAAAACAATGGAGGAATTAAAAATTCCTTTGTTTATTACTGCAACAAATTATAACACAGGAAAACCCGAATATTTTAATTCCGGGAAACTGAGTGAAAGAATCATTGCATCGGCAAGCATTCCTGTATTATTCAAACCTCAAAAAATAGGTAAATACTATTATATAGACGGAGGTACAACAAACAACTTTCCAATTGAACCACTTACAGGTTTATGTGATATCTTAATTGGTGTACATGTTAATCCTATAGGCTTTGCTGATGAACCAAAGGGTTTGTCACACATAGCCTCCAGATCATTTCACTTAAGTATTGCATCAGCTTTGGATAATAAAAAAAGTAAATTAAACTTATTTATTGAACCTCAGGAGCTTAATATATATAAATTATTTGATTTAAAAGATGCAGATAAAATTTATGAGATAGGTTATAACTATGCCAATAAATTACTTCAAAACTTTAATATTAATACAAAATAATTAAAGCATTTGCCATGCCTTATTTTTTTGGAAGAAATATGTATAAATAATTGAATCTTATTTGCTCAACAAATTGTTCACATCGTCCCCTGTTAAAATTTCCTTCTGAAGTAAAAGAGAAGCCATTTCGTCCGGTTTATCTTTTTTCTCAAAAAGTAATTCTGGTGATAATTAACCGGCGAGATATTTGGAATTTTTTCACTCATGCCATATACGGCAATCATATCAAAGGCAATTTTTGCAGCTCTTTCAATATCATTTGATGCCCCGGTGGAAATTTTCCCCATTACAATTTCTTCGGCTGCCCTGCCTCCTAACAATCCTTTGATTTTCCCCCAATAATTCGTTTTTCGGCATAAGAAACCTGTCTTCAAGCGGTGTACCAAATTTTTATAAATGACTTAAACAAACAACCCCGAATCTTAATTTCTCCTCCCCCTATTTTAGCAAAAACAAATTTTTTACTTGTGGAAAATAAAGATTTGTTAAAATATGGTGCGATAATTGGTGCAGGT
>CAZWGG010000428.1:0-3089 GCA_964633305.1 uncultured Bacteroidales bacterium | reverse complement strand
GCCGATGAACTTACAGTTAATATCACAAAATTTAACATGGATAGCAAGGGAACCGAATACCTGAAATTCCTGCCCGATCTTGAATTTATCCATCCTTCCTCACAAACCATATCTGTAAGTATACCTCCGCTAGTTTGGTTTTACGGCAAAGCCACTATATAAAATTGTTTAGTATATCGTTGAGAATAGTAAAAAAAACGATTTAATATTACTTTTGTTAAAGTATTTATATGAGTGTAATTCATAAATAATCAATTATTTAGATACAGGAAAAACATTCGGCTGCTTACACTATAGGCGAAATATCTCTATTATATGTAACCTAACTACCATGTAATTTGTATAATAGATTTTAAAATACCAAACGCTATGAAAACACTAAAAAGAATAATAATTATTTCGCAAGTAGTTGTGCTATTGATTTCCTCTATGGCATTTGCTCAGAACTGGCAAGTAAAATTATCAGCAACTTTTGGAGGAGCAAATGAGGATGTGGCCCAGGATATAACTGTTACTTCCGATAAAGGGTTTATTATTGCAGGCGATACCAAATCATTATTACCCGGTTATCATTACGATTATGATATTTACGTTGTAAAATTAGATTATAAAGGTGATACAATGTGGACAAGATGCCTGGGCGGAAATGATACAGATCATGCTGTAGGAGTAGTGGAAACTGACGATAAAGGTTATTTGATAGCTGGCTACACGAGGTCTGAAGATGAAGATGTTGTTGAAAATAATGGATCGTATGATTATTGGCTTGTTAAACTAAATTCAGATGGAGATACTATTTGGACAAAGAATTATGGTGGTTCTGGTTATGAGGTATTACGTGCGCTGAATAAAGCATCAGATGGGGGATATATTGTTACGGGCAAAGCATCTTCAAACAATATAGATGTTTCAGGGAATAACGGACTGGAAGATATATGGGTGTTAAAACTTAATTCTGAAGGTGATACAATATGGACAAGGTGTTTTGGTGGCAGTAATTATGAAGAGGCATATACAATAGTTGAAACATCCGACAATGGATTTATTACTGCAGGGTATACAAAATCGAATAATGGTGATGTATCTGGTATTCATGGAGAATCAGACTATTGGGTTGTGAAGATGAGTGAAACAGGGGAGAAAATGTGGGCCAGATGTTATGGTGGATCAAGCTACGAAAGTGCATGGGTAATAGAAGAAATTCCGGCTGATACAGGTTATATTGTTGCGGGAAAATCTCAATCTAGTGATGGAGATGTACAAGGGAATCATGGATCTTATGATATTTGGCTATTAATGTTGAATGCTTCAGGTGATACAATATGGACAAGAAACATGGGCGGATCTAATGAAGAAGAACCTATGTCAATCCAGTTTGATACGGATACAACTTTTATTTTGGTTGGAACTACCAGTTCAGATGATGGAGATGTTAACGATAATATAGGGAATAGAGATTATTGGTTAATAAAATTTAATATTTCCGGAGATACGCTTTGGACGAAATGTCTAGGAGGAACTTCCGCTGATTATGCTTATTCAGGTGAACTTATATCAAAAAATAGTATTATACTAGCCGGAAAATCCCAGTCAAATGATTTTGACGTCCCGGCTAATAGTGGCAATTATGATTTTTGGATTGTAGAATATGGTTGCGATGACCATTCTTTAACTGATACAGTTATATGTGAAGGAGACAGTATATTGGCACAAGGCCAATATCAGAAAACATCAGGTTATTATTGTGATACCCTTACTAATCAGGAAGGATGTGATAGTTTAATCTTTATAAAAATTACAGTAATTCCAAAAATATACGCTGTGGACACGATTATATGTGAAGGCCAAAGTTATTTTGTTGAGGGGGAATATCAAACCGTTACGGGCATATATTACGATTCTTTAATCAATGTAAATAGTTGTGATAGCATAATAAAAACCAGCCTAACTGTAAATCCATTTTTAAGGAGATCAGTTGATGTAACAATTTGTGAGGGAGATGTTTATTATGCAGAAGGCGCTAATCAGAGTGTTTCGGGAATATATTATGATACTATTACAAATAACAATAGCTGTGATAGTATTATCACTACAAATCTTAGTGTTGAAGTTTGTAATACTATAAATGAGGGAGTTTATGAAAGTACTTTGAAAATTTATCCTGTTCCTGCGAACAGATATCTAAATATAGATGTGGATGATTTTTCACTGGTGCAGGTATTTGATATAACAGGAAAACTAGCATTACAAACAACTGCAAGCAGAATAGATTTTTCCGGATTTGAAGAAGGTTTATATTATCTCAGAATAATAAACACACAGGGTAAAACATTTACCAGAAAAATAGTGTACAAAAAGAATTAATATTGAATGCAATAATGTTTTTAACTATTATTACATAAAAAAACTAATTGAATATTAAAATATTATCACAATATACATAATTGAATAGTTGATTATTCTTTTTTCGAATAACAGGAAGTGGAAGATTAAAAAAGTTATTTTTTCATCAATCAAAAATTGACTTTATTATTTCTTAAATAACAAACGCAACCTTTGTCAAAAAGCTTTCATCTTTCTTAAAAACTATTTAATATGAAAACACTAATAACCTCATTGGTTTTGTTAATTGGTGTCCTGACATCATGTGAGAAGAAGGATAATAACGACATTATCAAATCATTGCACGGCAAATGGGTTAATGATGCTGACAATAATGAATATATAGAATTTCTTACTGATAACGATGTAGTTGTAAATGGTTATGATTTTGATTATGTTGTTGATAATGACTCTATTAAATTTCAATATAGTGGAAATTATTTTGTTTTATGCTTGGAAGAATCTCTTAAATTCGAGATTGATAATAACCAGCAAATTTTAAAAATTGAAGATATTAATAAACTGTGCCTGGTAAGTGGCAATGACGGAATTACTGTGTATAATAGAGAGCTTCAGCAATAGTTCATTGGTAATTGAATTTAATGAATATACATTGCTTTTTTAGCAGGTAATGTTGATAATTAAATAAATGCTAATTAGTCTTTGCAAGAAAACGCCAAATACTGCGTTATTCTTGCCTTGAAAAT
>CAZWGG010000427.1:0-5182 GCA_964633305.1 uncultured Bacteroidales bacterium | reverse complement strand
TTAACAAGCATTTTAACGGCTTGTCCGGTTTTTGTGGTGTTAAAACTGTAAAAAATACCAATCTTTTTCATATATCAGATGTTACGTAGGATTTAATACTCAATTAATTCTTTTGCAGCAATATATATCTTTTCACTATTTGGAAGTATAGCATTTTCAAGTATCCGGTTAAACCCAACAGGTGTAAAAGTTGAACCGACACGTTTTACCGGGCCGTCAAGAAATTCAAATGCCTTATCGGTTATTGTGGCTGCTACTTCTGCTCCAAAACCTGAAAATACTTTATCTTCATGAGCTACTAATGCTTTTCCTGTTTTTTTAACCGAATTTATTATGGCATCAGTATCAAGTGGGATTAATGATCGCAAATCAAGTACTTCAATACTGACATTATTTTCTTTTTCAAGTTTTTCAGCAGCTTCAATACACATATGTGTTGTATTGCCATAAGTAATAATTGAAAGGTCTGTGCCTTCCTTTCTTATCCTGGCTTTTCCAAATGGTACTTCAAAATCGTCGGGAACCGGTGTTGCAGCTATGGGTGCATTATAAAGGGCTTTGGGTTCAAGAAAAAGAGTTGGTCCTTTTGACCTAAGCGATGTTCTTAGTAACCCTGCTGCATCGTCGGCAAAAGAAGGATAAACGACCCTTACACCCGGAAAAGTTGTAAGCGCACCTTCCGTAGTTTGAGAATGATATAAACCACCACCAATGTATCCGCCAGAAGCAAGCCTTATTGTAATGTTTGGAGAATACTGGCCTTTTGACCTCCAATATTCATGACTGGTTTCAACAAATTGTTCCATTGCAGGCCAGAAATAGTCTGCAAATTCAGCACCCTCGACCACAATCCTTATTTTCTGGTCAAATCTTGACATACCATTTGCTGTTCCTAGAATAAAATCTTCGGCAATAGGGGCATTAAAAATTCTTTCTTTACCGAATTCCTTCTGCATTCCTTTTGTAACATTAAAAATACCTCCCTTTTCTTTGTTGGCAACATCTTGTCCCCATAAAAAGGTATCGGGGTTACTCCTGAATTCAGCTTTTAATGTTTCGTTAATGGCTTCAATAAGTTTAATTTTTTTGCCATCATAATTATGCAGTCCTTCAGGGTATTTTTCCGATTGATATCCGTTGGGAATAACAAAATCGAATATAGATTTTGGATCGGGATCAGGGGCTGCTAGCCCTTTTTTATGGGCTGCTTTGACCTCATTTTTAATTTCCTCTTCAATTTTTTTAAGTTCTTCTTCGGTAAACCTGCTGTAACGGATTAGTAGCCTCCTGTATTTTGCAACAGGGTCATATTCATGCACATAATTTAATTCATAATCATCACGGTAAAGTTCGTGCCTGTCTGAATTAGAGTGAGAATGTATCCTTACACAATTAGCCTGGACAATAACGGGCATTTCATTTTCAAGTACCCATGTTTTTGCTTCATGCATGGCATTCATTGAATCAAAAACATCTTTCCCGTTACAATGGATAATTCTTAGATTTTTGAAGCCACTAAAGTTGTTTGCTACTTTCCTGTTTGCTGTCTGATCTTTTTTGGGAACAGAAATACCATAGCCATTGTCCTGGATAACAAAAATTACAGGAAGTTTTTCATTGCTGGCCCCATTTATTGCTTCATACACATATCCTTCTGAAACCGAAGATTCACCCTGTGAACAGATAGATATTCCTTTATGCTTGTATTTTTTCATTGCCCTTGCTACACCTACTGCGTGCAGGGTATGGTTGCCCGTGCTCGATGAAACATTATGGATATTCCATTCGGGTTTAGCAAAGTGATTTGACATATGACGGCCTCCTCCTGCTACATCAGTGTCTTTAGAAATACCATTATAAACAATTTCTTCAGAGGTTAAGCCTGCAGATACACAAGTAACAAGGTCACGATAATAAGGAAAGAGATGATCGGTTTTTCTATCGAAAACCTGGCCCATAGCTAACTGAATTCCTTCATGTCCGGCCGCAGGAGCATGATATGACCAACCAATAGCTTGTTTTAAGTAGTTAGGGGCACGGTCATCCCACGTACGTCCTCTTACTAATATTTTAAACCAGTTTTCAAGTATCTTTTTCTCCGTTTTTTTTATGCCGAATTCTTTTTTAGTATCAAGACTCATAATTGTTTGTCTTACATTAAACTTAAATTATTTATTTTGAATCAAAATTTTCCAATAATTCTTTTATTCTATATAAGAATGCTCCTGCCAGTGCTCCATCAACAACCCTGTGATCGTATGAAAGCGATAAGATCATTTTATGCCTTATCGCAATAACATCACCGGAAGGTGTTTCAAGAACAGCAGGCTTTTTTTCAATAGTCCCTGTTGCAAGAATGGCAACCTGGGGTTGATTGATAATAGGCGTGCCTGTTATGTTTTTGAATGTTCCAAAGTTTGAGATAGTAAATGTACCGTCCTGTATATCATCGGGACTCAATTTATTCTCGCGCGCAGTACTTGCCAACCTGTTTAGTTCATGTGTAATTCCTAACATGCTTTTTTGATCGGCATTTTTTAGTACCGGAACAATGAGGTTACCAGAAGGTAACGCAACTGCAATACCAATGTTGATGTTTTTTCTTTTTATAATTTTATAACCATCTACCGATGCATTTACTCCCGGATATTCCTTTAATGCTTTGGCAAGCACTTCAATGAAGGCAGGCATAAATGTTAATTTAACTTTTTCTTTTTTGTAAAAACTATCTTTTTCCTTTTCTCTCCATAGTGCTAACTCCGTGACATCGGCTTCAATAAAGTTTGAAACATGAGGTGATATTTGTTTTGACAGTACCATATGGTCTGCGATTAGTCTTCTCATCCTGTCCATCTCGGTAATTTCATCCCCGGGATACACAGGAACTGTAACTTTAGATTTTCCGGTTTGATGGAAAGATGCCAAATGCTCATCTTGCATGCCAGTTGATTTCCTGTTTTCAAGATATTTTAAAACATCTTGTTTCCTTACCCTTCCATTATTTCCTGTTCCTTCAATCGCTTCAAGTTCTTTAAGAGTGATTTTTTCTTTGCTGGCAATATTTTTTACTAGCGGAGAATAAAACCTTGATGATCCTGAAAATTCGTTTGTTTGTTTTTCAGGTTCTTTTTCTACAACTTTAGTACCGGTTTGGTCATTACCTGTTTTTTTTTCCTCTTTTATTTTATCCTTACTTTCCGTTTCTGCTGATTCCTCACCGTCCATATCAATAATAGCAATAACTTTCCCCACAGGAACCACATCATTTTCTTTGAATAATATTTCTTTTACAATCCCTTCAACAGGTGAAGGAATTTCTGAATCGACCTTATCAGTGGCAATTTCAAGTACTGGTTCATCTTCTTCAACTTTATCGCCTTCTTTTTTAAACCACTGGGTAATTGTAGCTTCCTGAACACTTTCTCCCATTTTCGGCATTACAAGTTCAAACTTTGGCATACTTATTTTATTTGTTTAATGATTTCAATAAAATTTTAAACTGCAAATATACAAAATCAAGCTTAATTTAAAACTGTTCTAAATTAAGCTTGTGTTAAAATTCATGAAATATATTACCCTTCAGCATAAAATATAAATTTAATAGACCAAATAGATACTAATATTATGTAGTTATTCATTGTTAACAATAATTACAATTAACTTTATGAATTGTTTAACTTCAGGTAGTAAAGAATCAAAAGTGCCTAAAATGCCTAAAGTTATAAAAATGGATTCTAATAACTTTTTACTTTAGGCGCTCTAAACTTTAATTAGAGCCTGTCCATAAAGTAGAGTGTTTGCTCTATTAAATTTAAATTTTACCTTGAATAAGATAAAAAAAAAGAGTATAATTGAACGTAAAAGTTTCATTACTATTAATTATGAAAGATTTTGTACTAATCACATTTGTTAAAAATTTTTTTTCATTTGGAATTAACTCAATATATGCAAATCTTATAGATTCTGGCTATAATGGCGACATCATCCATATGATACCTGAAAATATAAATAAAGTAAAGGATCCATTTAATCAGTTTCAACTAAATAAATTACTTGAACATTGTAAAGGAGTTAAGATTATCGGTATTTCTATTATTGAATATCAAGATATTTATAAAGCAATTCAGATTGATACGTATTTAAAGACTTTAAATATTCTGGTTATCTGGGGAGGAGTATTGATTATCAATGATCCCCAGTTTTTTTTGAAATACTCCGACCTTGTTTGTGTATGTGAAGGTGAATATGTTATGGGCCAATTGATAGAGAGGTTATCTGCCAATAGAGACTTTAATGATATAAGAGGAATTGGTTACAAAAATAAGGATAGTACAATAATTAATGAATTACCTCCACCTATTGATGTAAATAAATTACCGAGGAAAGTCATCGAAATAAATAAACGTTATTATTTATTTCACAACAGGCTAAGCTCACTTGCCGTTGAGAAAAAAATTCTGGATCAACTTGTTTCTACAATTGGTTATCGGATATATAGTATTAGGGGATGTCCGTACAAATGCAGTTACTGTATTAATAGCAAATTATATACTAAGAATGTTGGTTTTAGTAAATTAAGAAAATTGAAACCACAATTAGTCATCAATGAATTATCAGAAGCAAAAGAAAGTATTGAAAGTATAGTTAGTATTGGATTTAGCGAGGACGACTTTTTTAGCAGAAGTTCAAGTGAATTAGAGGAATTGTTAAAACTTTATAAAGAGAAAATAGACTTACCAATATCTTTTAATGCAAGTATTAAATCTATCACGAATGAAAAAATATTACTGTTAAAAAGGTACGATATATCAATAAAATTCATTAAAACCGGGTTACAAACTGCGAGTTGCCGAATAAATACAGAAGTATTTAATAGAAAATTCTCAAAAGATGAATTTATTAAGAATATATTACTTTTAATGAGTAATGATTGGCCCCTTTGTATCGATGTAATATCTTCAAATCCATATGAAGGGGTAAAAGATAAAATTAGCAATATAGCATTTTACCAAACCTTATCAAAGGAAATTATAAAACTAAAGCTAAACCGGAAGTTGTATTTGAAACAGAAACTTGAAATACTTGAACACACATTGATTTTTTTCCCTGGTACGGTATTATATGAAAAAGCTTTAAAAGACAAAGTGATATCCGAGGACTATATTAATACGGTATTACCTTT
>CAZWGG010000426.1:669-5187 GCA_964633305.1 uncultured Bacteroidales bacterium | reverse complement strand
CAAATACACAAAGACATAAATAACCTCGTTATTAATGCAGGCACCGTATCGACAAGAAAATATGAAGGACGTCAGATATATGATATTCGATTATTACATGAAGATGTAATTCGTAATTTTTCATATACGATTACTAATGGATTATTTGTATTCAGTTTTTCATCAATACTGGTTGAAGATGCAATACGCCAGTTATCTCAGCCCCAAAATATATTGAATGATCAAGAATTTCTGAAGGTTTTTAATACTGCAGGGAAAAATGTTAACGCTAATGTATTTGTTAATTATCAATATTTTCCAAAGCTTATTGCAACAAACTTTCAAAATAATTATAGCTCCAGCATTCGTGCTTTGGACAACATGGCCACTTGGGCCGAACTTGATCTTAATTGCAAAGAGGATGCGATACTGCTTAATGGGTTCACTTCAATAAATGATTCAACTCATCAAATTTTAAGCATATTTAACAAACAGGTAGCTAAACGATTATATGCAGATCAAATATTACCGTCAACAATTTCTGCCTTTCTTACTATATCTTTATCAGATATGGACGAATATTTTAAGAATTTTACCATACAACTTCATGAAAATGGTGGCCTGCCTTCTTATCAAAAAAACGTTAACTTACTAAAAAATAAATACAGTATTGATATTCATAAATCATTTTATGATTTAATTGATAAAGAATTAACTATAGCTTTTGATGGTTCGGAATCATCAGATTCAAAAACAAACCTTTATGTACTTATTAAATCAAAAAGCAAAAGCCAGGCAGAGACTAAATTAATTGAAGCATTAAAGAAGATTGCCCGCAAAAACTCAAAAAATATAAAAACCTATACACATATTTACAGGCTAGATAACGAGCTTTCATATCCAATATATAAACTTCCTTTGGATAATTTTCTTAATAATTTTTTAGGAAAATTATTCAATTGTTTTGACGGAGGTCAATATTTTACTTTTGTCGAAAATTATATTGTTTTTGGTCAATCTGTTGAATCACTATCAAAATTCATTCATTCAAATGTTCTTAAAAGAACTATTTTAACCAACCAGGGATACAGGGAATTTAGAGATAATTTGTCTCCTAAGTCTACCATAAGCTTTTATTCTGACCTGAGTAAAGCACCGTTAAACTTTTCAAATTTTTTATTACCAAGTATAATTAAAGATTGGGAAAAGCAGATTAAAATATTTCAAGAAACGCAAGCTTTCGGTTTTCAAATAAATACAAGTAACAATATGTTGTATACCAATCTTTTCCTTAAAGCTGTTTCTGAATATCAGGACAAACCCAGAACAATATGGGAAAGCCTGCTTGATACTGTGACTGATTTTAAACCTCAACTTGTAATAAATCATTATACAAAACAAACAGAGGTATTTATACAAGACCTGAAAAATAATATATATTTGGTAAACCAGGCTGGAAGGATTTTGTGGAAACAAAATTTACCTGAACAAATAAACGGTAATGTTTACCAGGTTGACTATTATAAAAATGGAAAACTCCAGATTTTATTCAGCACAAAAAACTACCTTCATTTAATTGACCGTAATGGAAATTATATAGAAAGATATCCAGTTAAACTTCGCTCACCTTCTACAAATGCAGTTTCATTATTTGATTATGATAATAATAAAAACTACCGGTTGCTTATAGCATGCGAAAACAATCATATATATGTTTACTCAAAGGAAGGGACCCTTGTTAACGGATGGAAATTTGACAAAACAGAAAGTGCTGTAAACCAACCGGTCAATCATTTTAGGGTAGGAGAAAAAGATTATATTGTATTTGGTGATCGTTTTAAAACATATATACTTGACAGAAGAGGAAATACAAGGGTTAACGTTGAAAAGTTAATACCACATTCATTAAATAATAATTACATTCTTGAAGTTAAAGACGATCTTAACCAATCAAGAATTGCTTTTACAGATACAGCAGGTCTTGTATATTTTATTTATTTTGATACAAGAATTGAAACCAATAATTTAGGCCATTTTTCACAACACCATTATTTTGACTATAAAGATGTAAACGGTGATGGGACAAAAGATTATATTTTTTTAGATCATAAAAAGCTTACTATTTTTAAATCGGACAAAAAAGAACTTTATAGTATTGACTTTGATACAGAAATTAACTTACCTCCTGTATATTATCACTTCTCTGAAACCGATAGAAAAATAGGTATAGTAGAAAGAAGTAAAAAGCGTATTTATCTAATTGATAATGATGGATCCCTTTACAAGGGATTTCCCTTAAAAGGGTACACTTTATTCACCATTGGATATTTGGGCAATAGGAACACTCATTTTAACTTAATTGTAGGCGGAGATGACAACTTTTTGTATAACTATATCGTAAAATGAAAAAACATAACCATTGTAAAAAATGAAATCAATTAATAAAATCCTATATGTATTAATTTGTTTGTCTTTGTACGTTATCTTATATCAATCATGTATGAAAGATAAACTTGATTTTGATAAAATGTCAACCCAGGTTGAATACAATCCTGGCGTACATGCCCCAATAGTAAAAGGGTCACTGTCCATTAGAAATCTTTTTGACGAAGATTCTGAAGATTCTGTACTGGTCTTCAAGGGAGATTCTATTTACCTATATCTAAATATGGATTCTGTGTTTACATTTAACATGCAGGATTTTGTGGACATTCCTGACCAAGCTCCCCAAAACTACCAGGTTGAATCACCACCTTTTGATTTTATTTCACCTACCACTCAGGTTTTTAATATTGATGAAAGTGAAAGCTTTACGTTTTCTTTTGAGAATAATATGCGAATAGACAGTATATTAACTAATTCAGGGTATATTAGAATTGAGGTTTCATCAAATTTCAGTAGTGTAGGGGCATTAAGAGTACGTTGCCCTTCTCTGTATATCGATAATACAATACTGGATACAATGATAGTTTTTAGCAGGCCTAGTGGTGATTACTATGGTATTTTTGATATTCCACTTGATAACGGAAAAATAGGAATTGATAATTCCGATCCTGATTCTTCTGTTATTGATATAGAATTTCAAGTGTTAATAGCTGTAAATGCTGGAGATACAATTAAAGCCAATAGTTATGCTGATATTAATTTTAGTATTACTGGAATTGATAATTTTGAGGGTGCATTTGGGTATTTGGGAGATTTTTCTTTTGACCATGACACGATAATTGAAACTAATTTGGACGAAATTGAAGGATTAAGCGGCACGTTTGCAATTACAAATCCAAAGATAAGTTTAAAATATACACATACCTTTGGACTACCAATAGGATTTGATGTTGATATAAAAGGATACTTTGATGATGGGGATAGTGTGGTACTTCAGCCTGGGCAACAAGAAATCATAGCGTCTGTCGATTATCAAAATCCACAGGTAAATGGGCAATTATCATTTAGCAGGAGCAATATTTCAAATATCGACCAATTGCTTGTGTTTCCTCCTCCTATAGAAATAGGATATAGTGCAACAGCAATGACAAATCCCAATGGCGATACATCGGCCAATAATTTTGTGCTTGGGAACAGCGAATTATTGATTGGAATGGAAGTAGAGGTTCCTCTCGAATTCAGGGCCGATCTTCAACTTAGGGATACACTTAAACTTGAAATCGATGATATTGATGAAGCTGAATACATTGAATATGCAAATCTTCACTATCTTTTTCGAAATGAGTTTCCTATTAATATAGATGGCATACTTATTCTTTACGATTCAATAAACGATGTAAATATTGATACTGTTTCACTAAATGAACAGGGCGATTACCTGTTCATAAATGCCGCACCTGTTGATGGAAATGGTATAACAATTCTTGATCAAGTGCTTGAAACCCCTGGGATTATGCCATTAGACCAGGATGCAATTATTGCTATGTTTAATGAGGCAAATAAAGTTATTCTTGTTGGTTCATTTAGCTCTTATGATCCTGATAATGTTAGTTCTATTAAACTTTTGGACAGCTATAAACTTGATTTTAGGTTTAATCTTGAAGCAAAGATAAACTATAAAGGTTCACTTGATTAATTATGTTGTAAATATTGAAAATAAGTGCCATGTACAGATTAAATGCAAATAAGAAATTATTTTTTGTTAGTTTATTCTTCTTTTTGATATTTCTAACACTGAATTTTTCATATGCACAACAAAGTAATATTTTGTATTATATGCCGGGTGTGCCACAAACGCACCTGTTAAATCCGGCAACGCAACCACGGTGTAGTTTTTACCTGGGGCTGCCTTTAGCTTCTCCGCTTCAGTTAAATGTTGAAAATAGCGCTTTTAGTATTAATGATGTAGTCTGGTTTGACGGAGATTCAACCATTACTTTTATGCATCCGGATGCAGATCAAGATGGATTTTTAAAAAACTTTGGAAAACTACTCAACGGATAGTTCTGTAACTGAATGATATTTACAAGACCGGCACGGATCGGATTCAAATGGATATAGTTCACAACCTGAAGGAGGTAGTGGTTGCTCTCG
>CAZWGG010000426.1:0-659 GCA_964633305.1 uncultured Bacteroidales bacterium | reverse complement strand
CCAACTTTATTTCATCTGATGTTAGTACAAACATTATGTCATTGGGGTTTCGTTCAGGGAACATGTATTATTCTTATGATATTACCCAACGTGTTTCAATAAGGTTTTCGTATCCGGGTGATATGATAAGGCTTGCTTTAAAGGGAAATGAATTGGGTGATGAATTTGATTTAAGTGGCTTTGGGGTTAATGCTTTTAGTTTCCTGGAAATTTCATCGGGGATATCCCATAAACTTAGTGATAAGCTATATATTGGCTATAAAACTAAGGTACTTTTTGGGCAAGCAAATATATCAACCAAAAAAACCGATATTACTCTTACAACCGATGAAGATTGGACAGTAAGATCAAAGTTCGACATTAATGCATCATTACCTGCTGTGGATATTCCAACCGATGCTGATGGTAACTTTAAGTTTAGTGATATTGGTTTCAACGATAGCTTACCAACAGGAGATTATATAAAAATGGCTACCGGTAATTTGGGTTTTGCAGTTGATTTGGGCATACATTTTAAGCCTGTTGAGAATCTGACACTTTCAGCAAGCATACTTGACTTAGGATTTATTAAATGGAAAAGCTATACTTATAATATAACTCAAGATGCTGAATTTATTTTTGAAGGTGCGGATGGTTCGCGTCTGTTTGCCTCACGTATG
>CAZWGG010000425.1:0-5197 GCA_964633305.1 uncultured Bacteroidales bacterium | reverse complement strand
CCGATAAGCAAACAGTCAATCATTGGAAAATTCATTCAAATGGCTATAATTTTAATGACAAACACTAAAAATTGAAATCAACATTAAGATCCTTATACTTATTGTTCTGTGTTTCTTCATCAGCAATATCTCCAGATTCAGGATGAAACATTTCGAGAAATGATTTTTTTTCGGCTTCGGTTAATATCTCAATATCAGAGATCAGCGCATCATTTTTTTGAGTAACAATATCAATTATTCTAAGAAAATACTTAATATAATTTTCAATTGTTTCTGGTTTAAATAATTGTGATGAATAATCCAACTTAAAATATATCATCTCATCTGTGTCAAAAGCTTCTAAAACAAGATTAAACCTTACAATGTCAGTATAATGGTATATTTCGTTCTCTTTAAAAATAGAAGATAATCCTTCTCCTCTATCTGTACGTTTTACATAATTAAACAAAATATCGAATAGTGGATTAGAAAAAGTATCTCTTTCAATTTTCATTTTTTCAAGTAAGTGCTCAAAAGAAATATCATGATTATCAAATATATCTAAAATCAATTCTTTCATTTCTGTTAAATATTGAAGGAAAGTTTTATTATTTCCCGGAAAACTCCTAACAGGCATTGTATTAACAAACATTCCCACAATTCCCTGAAATTCATCATAGGTCCTTTCTTCAATAGGGGTTCCAACAACAATATCTTCTTGTCCACTTAACTTAGATAGTAAAATGTTGTAAAATGTAAACAATACCATATACATTGTTACATCCTGATTTTTATTTATTTTTTTCAAGGCTAGTGTTTTCTCTTTATTTAATCGAAAATAAACGACAAACCCTTTAAAATTTCGAGAAAGAGGATTGGGATAATCATATTTGATGGATAATTTAGGATTTGTTCCAGCTAAACATTTCATCCAGAATTTCTCCTTTTCTTCCATTTTATTCAAAATATAGGAACTAGTTCTCCAATTTATCATATCCTTGTATTGAAAAAGTAATGGACTTGGTTTCTTACCTGAGCTGAAAATCATAAATTCATCACGCAACTGTTGAATACTCGTATAATCACAAATAATGTGATGAATATCAAGGAGAATAATAGAATATCGATCATCGACAATAACCAGTTGTACCCTGATTAAAGGTGCCTTTGATAAGTCGAAAGGTTGCACAAAATCCGAAACAACTTTATTAACTTCTTTTTCAAACACCTTTATATAAGGTACACTTATTGTTATTTTATCGGAAATTATTTGTACAGGATCCTGATTAATAATCTTAAATGATGTTCTAAAGCTCTCGTGCCTTTCAATTAACTGGTTCAGTATTTTTTCCAAATCCTTGTGATGTAACACTTGTTCAAAATAAATTTTCTGTGGAATATTATAGCCTATACTCTCCGTATTCACTAGTTGAAACACAAATAACCTTTTTTGAGCAGATGTTAGGGGATACCAATTTTTTTTCTCAGCCAGCTTTATAGCCACTGATTTTTTATTTCTGCTTATCTCAATTTGTTTTGCTATAGCCTTAATGGTGGGATTTTTGAAAAAAGAAGCTATAGATATTTCTATTTTTAATTTTTGGTGGATACGTCCTATTAAGTGCATAGCCTTAAGAGAATCACCTCCCAAATCAAAAAAGTCATCAGTTATACCAATTTGAGATATCCCAAAATAATCCTGCCATAGAGCTGCAAGTTGATCTTCGATTTCATTCCCGGGTTTTACATATTCTGTATTTATTTCCGGCCTTTCGACCAGTGTCTTAAATTCGTCTATCTTATTATCTTCATATTCACTTTTCTTTTGGTTATTAATAGACTCAACCCGTTTTTCTAAATCTATAGTAGATATATAAACATGAGGTTCATTTATTTTCAATACTCTTTTAAGAATTTCCATTCCTTCCTTTGGTGTTATTCCATGTTCCAGATCGTTTACATTTCCTGATTTTTTTACTGATTCAACTGCCATACCAACCTCTTTCCATGCATCCCATCCAATACTACTTATATTTTGCCTTGTTTTTTTCCTAATATATTTAGCAAATGAGTCTTGAAATGCATTAGCAGCGGTATAACCAACTTCACCACCAGATGCTAAATATGAAGAAATGGATGAACAAATAAGATAAAAATCCAATTGTCTATTAATAAATATATTAGCAAGATTCACTGTCCCATAAAGTTTGGGATCAAAAATATCTTCATTCTTTTGATAATCGCGTCTGTGTATAATCCCAGCATAATCTGCAATGCCAGCAGTGTGTATAATGCCTACTATCTTTCCGTAATTTTCTTCAGCACTATTCAATTTGCTTTTCATTTGTTGAAAATCACTCACATCTACATTAATGTAAATAATTTGATTCCCATTCTTCTGCAACTCAATCAATTTTTTGATTTTATCTTTCAAATTACGGTTAGCATTTTTATTTTCAATGTATTGCTGATATTCTTCTTTTGGAGGCAATTGACTTCGTCCGGTCAATATTATGGTACTATCTTGTAAAATTTTCGAGAAATATGAGGCAAATACGAGTCCCATTCCTCCCAATCCACCGGTTATTAAATAAGTTCCATTTTTACTTACAGAAAATGAGATATCTTTTTGTTCTGAAGTTTTAATAGGCTCAAAAGTTGACCTCCACCTGCAATTTCCTCGATAAGCCACTTGATTGAAATCATCAATGTTAATTTCTTGATGTAATATATTTAGTAAGTAATTTGCTGTATCTTGTTCCGGGATCCTGATATCAATATTTCGACATTTTATATTCTGATATTCCTTAGGAATTACATTTATTGCCCCCAGCATAGTAGCATTTTCTGGTTGGATGGTATCATCTTCATAAATATCATGTAAATTGTTAGTAACCACATATAATGAAAGATTCTTTCCTGGCCAGTTGTTCTCAAAAGCTCTTACCATTGATAATAAGCTATAAAATCCTGTTTGTTGAGATTCTTTTAAATATTCACAGGTTAAAAGAGAATGATCTTTCGTATCTAAATTCCAGCCATGGACTATATAATTAGGTTGTATACCGGTTGTTTTTAACGCAATAAATAATTTTTTGTAATCTTCTTCAATAGATGGATCAATAATGAAGTTGTGGGAATCATTTTGTTTAAACTCTGATCCTTTTTTTACCTGAATAATTATATTATTCTTGGTTAAAAGTTTTTTTATCCAATCATCCCAATAATCAAATCTATTCGAGAATATGATAATTGATTTATTAACCATCCTGTCATCATTACCAATATGGAATGTAGTTTTTTTCCATGATGGCAAGTAAAACCAATCTGATAAGTCAGGTTGTTTCTCTAAAGAAGGAGTATGGACCATATCAGATATCATCTTAAACGGATCGACATCAACTGGGTATTTAATTTTTTCAAATGAATAAGTTGGTAAAGAAATTTTCCGGTGTTTTTCATTTTCATAATATTTGTTCCAATCAAGAGACACTCCATTAAGCCATAATTCACCTATTTTCTTTGTCAGATATTGGTCATCTTGTTCTTGTTCCTGGGCATGACGAAGTAAATTAATTGCTTTGTGAGTAATTTTTTTTGCGTTATGTGAGTTAATGAAAGTTGATAAAGCCCTGCCAGGTCCTACTTCAATAAATATAACATCATCATGGGCCAATAATTTCTCTGCACCTTCAGCAAATCGCACTGTTTCTCTCAATTGTCTACTCCAGTAATTACCTTCTTTGCACTTTTCACTATTAATTCTTTCACCTGTAAGATTAGATATGAAAGGAATTGTCATTGAATGTTTTTCAATTTTATCAACTTCATCGGCAAATTTTGAAGTTATTGGAGACATCATTTCAGAGTGGAAAGCATGTGAAGTATGTAATTTGCGGAAAACAACTTCTCTCTCTTTCAGAACATTCTCAAAAGCATTAATATCATCTTGTTTGCCTGAAACCACACAGGTATTTGAACTGTTTACTGCTGCCAAAGATAGGCTATTAGGAAGTAATTGAGTAATTTCTTTTTTAGATAAATTTATACTTAACATACTACCTTTTGGTAATTCAGCCATCATTTGTCCTCTCTTTAACACTAATTTTAACGTATCTTTTAATGTCATTAGGCCACTCAGGCATGCGGCCACATATTCACCAATACTATGTCCAATCATAAAATCAGGAAAGATACCCCAATGCATAATGAGTTTAGCTAAACAATACTCTATGATAAAGAGAAGTGGTTGTGTATATCGGGTATTGTTTATAAGATATGCACTCATTTCATGTTTTCCGAACAAAATATTTTTTAATTCTGTTTCTCCTAGTTCTTTTGCAAAATTAAAGCAGTTATCTGCTTCATTTTTAAATACAGGTTCCTGATTATAAATTAGTTCCCCCATCCCTATGTATTGAGCTCCTTGTCCGGGAAACATAAATACAATGTTTTTATTTTTTTGTTTTATTTTTTTTGTTTTTAATATGGAGGGGTCCTTACTTTTTAATATATCAATAGCTTCTTCAGTATTTTTGCAAACTAACATACTCCTGTATGCAAAAGATGAACGACCTGTAAGTAAAGTATAAGCTGCATCAGAAATATTAACTTTTCTATTATTTTTCAAGAAATTATAAATCACTTTTGTATTTTCCTCAAGTGATGATGAGTTTTTTGCTGAAATTGGAATAATGTTAAATGAACGTGTTTCAATAGGAGTATCAATCGTAGGCGCTTCCTCTAGTACAAGATGGGCATTTGTACCACCTATACCAAATGAACTAACTCCTGCAAGTAACGGTCGATCATCGGATTCCCATTCCTTTAGCTGTGTATTAACATAAAAAGGGCTATCTGTAAAATTGATTTGCGGATTAGGTTCCTCAAAGTTTAAGCTTGGTAACATTTTTCTATTTTTCAACATAAGAACCGTTTTTATCAGACCAGCAATTCCAGCGGCCGTGTCAAGGTGCCCCATATTGGTTTTAATAGAACCTATTCCACAATATTTCACTTTGCTTTTGCCAAAGACTTTATTAAGCGCTTCTATCTCTATTGGATCACCCATTACAGTTCCGGTACCATGAGTCTCAATATAGCTAACTCGGTCAGGTGGCACTTCTGCATTTACCAACGCTCTTTGTATTACTGCTTTTTGAGCGGGTCCATTCGGCGCTGTAAGGCCGTTGCTACGGCCATCCTGGTTGACGGCTGA
>CAZWGG010000424.1:0-5212 GCA_964633305.1 uncultured Bacteroidales bacterium | reverse complement strand
CCAGAAAAATTGCAAAAATGAATCCAACAGAAGCTTTAAGGGGGAAATTACAATGATACGATTTTTATTAAAAGGACTGGTACGCGATAGCAGTCGAAGCAGGCTGCCTGTAATAGTTGTGGCAATTGGTGTCATGCTGTCGGTATTTCTTCATGCCTATGTCTCGGGCTTAATGGTCGATATGGTTGAACAAACCGCAAAGTTTTCAACAGGTCATGTTAAAGTAACGACAAAGACATACGCAGAGAATATAGATCAAATGCCGAATGACCTGGCCTTACTTGGTGCAAGTGAGATTACTTCAAAATTAAAATCACTTTACCCTGATATGCAATGGGCCAATCGTATTAAGTTCGGCGGGCTGATAGATGTTCCGGATAAAAATGGTGAAACAAGAAGCCAGGGGCCTGCCATGGGTATGGGCATCGATCTGTTGTCGAAAAATTCCGGTGAGATAAATCGTCTCAACTTGAAAAAATCAATTGTCAGGGGACAACTGCCGCAATCGCCCGGAGAAATTCTGATAAGTGATGATTTTGCTAAAAAACTTAATGTAAATCCCGGCGATACAGTTACACTGATAGGTTCAACCATGTATGAAGACATGGCAATCTGTAATTTTACTGTTTCGGGAACGGTACGTTTCGGAACAACAGCCATGGACCGCGGAACTGTAATTGCTGACTTAAAAGATGTTCAGGTAGCCCTTGACATGCAGGATGCTGTTGGTGAAATTTTAGGATTTTTTCCCGGTGGCTATTATGATGATGATCTGGCCCGGATCACGATGGATAAATTTAAAAACAACTTCAGTGAAAAAGGGGATTATGACCCGGTTATGCTGGGACTGCGTGACCAGAAAGGTATGTCGGTGTATGTTGATCTGTCACAGAACATGGGAACCATTGTAACCTTAATCTTCATGTTTGCTATGTCGCTTGTGTTATGGAATGCAGGCTTGTTAGGCGGTTTGCGCAGGTATGGTGAGTTTGGAATACGTCTGGCAATTGGCGAAGAAAAGGGACATGTCTACAGAAGCCTTCTTTTTGAATCTGCAATAATAGGTATTACAGGTACCATGATCGGAACGACCTTCGGCTTATTCTTTGCCTGGCTTTTACAAACGTATGGACTGGACATAAGTGAGTTCACAAAAGGCTTAACGTCATCCCTTATGATGCCAAATGTAATTCGTGCCCGAATTACAGCTACCGATTACTATATTGGTTTTATTCCCGGGGTTATATCTACCCTTATTGGAACCATGTTGTCGGGAATAGGGATTTATAAAAGAAAAACCGCACAATTATTTAAAGAACTGGAAGCTTAATTTAGTACCAGGAAGTTGGTGTTTGAAGAATAATAATTTAAAAAATATGATATGAAAAATTTAGTATTGACCTTAATCATAAGTATCATGGCAATTTTTGCCGAAGCACAGCCGTCAGCAGATGAAATCATTGAAAAAACAGATAAAAACATGTCTTCGGAAAACAGGGTATTTGAATCAACAATGATTATCCATGGCAAGCGCGGCAGCCGTACTATTACATCCAAATCTTATTCGGTTGGAGATAAGAAATCTTTTACCGAATATCTTTCTCCGGCCCGTGAGCAGGGAACAAAAATGCTGAAACTCGAAAATCAGCTCTGGATATATTCACCATCAACCGACCGGACGATCCAGATATCGGGACATATGCTGCGCCAATCGGTCATGGGCTCAGACTTATCGTACGAAGATATGATGGAAGACCGTAGGCTTACTGATATTTACAATGCAAAAGTAGTTGGCAATGAGGAAATTGATAGCAGAGGAACTTGGGTGTTGGAGTTAACAGCCAAGGTTGAGGATGTAGCTTATGCAAAAAGAAAAGTTTGGATTGATAGGGAAAGGTATGTTCCGTTAAAAGAGGAGCTGTTTGCCAAAAGCGGCCAGTTGCTTAAGCAAACGACTTTACATGATGTAAAAAAAATTGAGGGCAGATGGTTCCCAACTATAATCATCTACAAAGATATGCTTAAAGACGGTGAAGGAACCGAATTTAAAATAACAAGTATCAAATTCGACCAGGAAATACCGGAATATATTTTTTCTAAAGCTGCATTAAAACAGTAATCATTTGGTATTCAAATATTTTTCCCTATCTTTGTTCGGTAATCAACGAACATTATGTCAAAAAAAGAAGTACTCACAGAAGAACAAAAGAAGGCAGCCCGGTACGCCAAGGCAATGGGGCATCCTATTCGTATGTATGTACTGGAATTACTTTCTAAACAAAGTTGCTGTTACAGCGGGGACCTTACTGAAGAATTGCCCATTGTAAAATCCACATTATCACAACACTTAAAGGAGCTTAAAGAGGCCGGGTTGATACAAGGACAAATTGAAACACCAAAGGTGAAGTATTGTATTAACAAAGAAAACTGGAAAGAAGTCCGGGAATTATTTAAAAAGTTCTTACAAATTTAAAAATTTTTGCTATAAATGTTCGGTATTTCACGAATAACGAATTGATTGATGTGATGATGTGTTGATTAAATACTTTAATATGGAAAGTAAAGAAAATGTTATTTTAGAACTGGGTTTTAAGTTTGCATTACAAATAATTGAATATAATGGTTTTATCGATACAAAAGCCTCTCACAAAAATCATTCATTCCACAAAATCAAGTAATTAACACATTAAATAATTAATAAAATGGAAATTAAAATATTAGGAACCGGTTGTGCTAGATGTAAGTCATTGGAAAATGCGACACGGCAGGCCGTAGATGAGCTTAAATTAAGCGCATCAATCGAAAAAGTAGAAGATATTCAAAAAATTATGGAGTATGGCATTATGCGTACACCGGGCCTGGTTATAAATGGAAAAGTAGTTCTTTCCGGACAGGTACCGAAAGTAAATGAACTAAAGGAAATTCTAACTCAAAATCAATAAAATATGAAAACTATAAAATTATTTGTTGCTGCACTTTTATTCGTCGGATTCCAGACTTCTTGTTCCGCACAGCCCGAAAAAGAAAATGAAAATATAGCAGTTTCCAAAGCGGGTAAGGTTGAAGTATACTATTTTCACTTTACCCACCGTTGTGCAACCTGTAAAGCCGTTGAAAGCGTTTCAAAAGAAGCTGTTGCCAAACTTTATGGAGATAAGGTTAGTTTTGCCGGGTACAACCTCGATGAAGAAGCAGGTAAAGCTAAAGGGAAGGAACTCGAGGTATCAGGACAAACACTTTTAATTGTGGCTGGTGATACAAAGATAAACATCACAAACGAGGGATTTATGAATGCCCGAAGTAATCCCGAAAAACTTGAAGCCATCATTAAAGAAAAAATTGCCCCTTTGATTAATTAATTGATTATTTAAAGTGTTAATATGCTGATTTTTTAAAAAATTAAATCATCTGAATATCATAAAATCAACATATCATCACAATAAACAATTAGCATATTAATTATATGGAAGAATTTCTCGGTAATATCTATTCAAACAGCAATATTCCGGTTTGGTCGGCACTTATTTTAGGGCTTATGACAGCCATAAGTCCATGCCCTCTTGCGACAAATATTACAGCAATGGGCTTTATAAGTAAAAACCTGGAAAATCGAAGAAGGGTATTTTATAATGGAATTGTTTATACCATTGGCAGGGCATTCTCTTATACACTTTTAGCTTTCATCCTGTTTATTGGGGCTGACCAGTTTAAAGTTTCCGGGATATTTCAACAATATGGCGAAAAATTACTTGGGCCTTTATTGGTGATAATCGGTTTATTTATGCTAGGAATTATAAGGTTTAATTTTCCGGGGTTCTCCAAGCTTTCAGGCAAATTTCAGCGTAAATCAAATCATACTTTCGTTGATGTTTTTCTCTTAGGAGTAGTTTTTGCTCTTGCCTTTTGCCCTTATAGCGGTGTACTCTATTTCGGAATGCTTATCCCAATGACCATTCAAAGTGCATCCGGCTTATATTTGCCTGTTGTGTTTGCCCTGGCCACCGGTATTCCGGTTATCATTTTTGCATGGTTACTTGCCTATACAGTTTCGGGTGTTGGAAGGCTTTATAACCGTATTAAAACTTTTGAGATATGGTTCAGACATATTGTGGCCGTCCTGTTTTTGGGTATTGGTACTTACTATTTCATAGCCGTATGGATATAAAAAAATTTAAGATCAATGTTCGTTAATAACCGAACAAAAATGAATAAGAATGACTAAAAAGCAATTGATATTATTTCCGGTTTTTTTGATTTTTTGGATAGTACTTTATATGAATTTAGCGTCTATTACAAATTTTATCTGTGATGAAATTTTATATTTACCAAAAGGCAAGCACATTACCGAATCGGTTCGCTTTTTTGTGTTTGAGGTACCTAAAGTTATGTTATTACTGGTACTTATTATTTTTCTTGTTGGAATTGTACGCTCCTACTTTTCTCCGGAAAAAACACGCAAGGCTTTGGAAGGAAAGCCCCTGTTAGTTGGTAATGTAATGGCATCTATACTGGGGATTGTAACACCATTTTGTTCCTGCTCTGCCATCCCTTTATTTTTAGGATTTGTAGAGGCAGGTATTCCAATCGGGGTTACCTTTTCCTTCCTTATTGCCGCACCAATGATAAATGAAGTTGCTTTAGTAATGCTTGTTGGCCTGTTTGGATGGAAAGTTGCTTTAATTTATATATTTACCGGACTTACAGTAGCAATCATTGCCGGTTTTATCCTTGAAAAGCTGAAATTACAAAAATATGTAGCCGATTGGGTTTACCAGGTAAAATCGCAACAACAATATATTGCAGAAGAAAAACCGAAATTCAGTCAACGTATAAATGCCGGGCTTGAATCGGTTAAAGAAATAGTGGGCAAAATATGGATTTACATATTGGCAGGTATCGCCATAGGTGCCGGGGCTCATGGTTTTGTTCCCGATGATTTTCTTGCAAAAGTCCTCGGTGCACAAAACTGGTATTCTGTCCCCTTAGCTATTGCGGTAGGTGTTCCGCTTTACTCCAACGCAGCAGGAATAATACCCATAGTGAGCGTACTTATCGAAAAAGGTGTATCACTGGGTACGGCGCTGGCATTTATGATGTCGGTAATCGGGCTTTCATTGCCGGAAATTATCATGTTAAAGAAAGTACTGAAATGGAAACTTATTGCAGTATTTGTTGGAGTGGTTGCTATTGGTATTGTGATTGTGGGATTCCT
>CAZWGG010000423.1:0-5236 GCA_964633305.1 uncultured Bacteroidales bacterium | reverse complement strand
GTTGGATCTTGTTATTATTATGATGGGAAAAATTTTAAGAATTTTGCTAAACCTGCTTTTTTCAATAATGGGAATATACTCTTTGATATTCCATATAATAATTCGCTGAAACTCATTGGGACAGAAAACAGCTCCCTGCTTTTATGTAATGAAAATTCTGTTATCGAGAATATAGAAATTGCTTATTTACAAGATAATTACCTTACAAATGGCATCGAGCTTTCTGATCAGGAAATTGCTTTTTCTACTTTATCAGGTGGTATAATCGTAATCGATAAGATTACGAGAAAAACGATTGAGGTAATTAATTTTCAAACAGGCTTACCCGATGATGAAATTAAATGTATGTTTAAAGATAAAGTTGGGAGTTTATGGGTTAGTCATGGTTTAGGTCTTTCAAAGGTTGAGCTTAATATACCGGTTAGAAATATGGGTACTTACCCGGGTATTTTGGGAGAAAAAACAAGTGTGTCGCTCGTTAATGGCAGAATTTATGTAGGAACCAACGAGGGATTATATTATTTAAGTAAAGTAAATTATTTAAATGAAATAACTCATTATATAAAAAAAGAAGCAAGAGTAACCCAGAATATTGAGACGTTCTCTGTATTGCGAGAAGTTAAAAGGGTAATTCGCTTAAAGGCTTTTGATAATCCCGGGAAAGAAAATGAACAAGGGATACGGGAAATACCAATAACATTTAAGATTCCTGTAGATTCAGTTGTAAGTGAGGTTACCAATGAATTTAAAGATAATATTGTAAGAGGTAATTACGCCAAAATATCGATACCTTATATCTATAAGAGGATTAATGGACTAAATGCACGTTGCAATAGTTTGACCCCATACAAGGGTAATTCATTACTGATTGCTACAAACACAGGGCTGTGGCATGAAAATAATTTAGAAGTAAAACCCCTTATTGAGAAAGATAACATAAGAATGGTTCATGTGTTGGCAGATACAAATATAATTTATGCTGTTTCCGGGTCGAAACTGTACCGATTGCGTATTGATGCCAACAATAGAATTATAGGTAAAAGGATGTCTGAATTACCAAATAAGATAAGTTCTGCTGCAGTAAATAAGAATGATGTATTTTTTACTTCCGGGAAAAAAATATTCAAAATAGACAATTTTCTGAGTGACTCCTTAAATACAATATGTTATCGTAAAGTAAAAAGTTTTGGTGATGACGTGGAAGTGATTATGTCTCAAGGAGATATGTATGTAATAGGGCAGGGACGATTGTTTTTATACGATGCAAATCCCCCCCCGGTTTCAGATGAAAAAAATTCATTACAAAACAAATCTGAATTTGATATTATTCATTCACAAGATAATTTTTTATGGAATAAAGAAGACAATAAGTATAAACTTATGAATGGAGAGCAAAAAGGTTTATATAAATACTTGAATTTATTTAGAAATATAGACCTTATTTACTCAGATGACAGCAGTAATTTATGGGTAATTAATAATAATCAGCTTTATCGCATTTCTGATAAGGAAAAAGACGAAAATAATATCCCGTTTAATATCGAGGTAAACAAAATATCCGACTACGAGGGTTATGGATTAAATATGGATAAAATTAAACTCAGCTACAATTCAAATGCATTAAAAATTTTTGTGTCACCTAATTATTATTTAAGTGAAAAAGGAATCCGGTACAGTTATTTCATGAAAGGTATAAATAATGAATGGAGCGGTTGGAGTGAGGATTATGAAATAGACTATGAATTTTTACCTCCAGGAAAATACAAAGTCTCTGTACGGGCTGTAAATACATTGGGCGAGATATCTGTGACAAAACCCATTTCTGTTTTTGTAAAAAAACCGTTTTGGAGTTCTATTTGGTTTATACTTCTCGTAGTAATCATCCTGATCTTTCTTGCTTGGTTTTTATCATATATGAGAACAAAAAAACTCGAAAAAGCGAATTATATCTTACAAGAAAAAATACGAATAGCAACTGCTGAAATAGTTGATCAAAAAGATAAGTTAGAAATAGCTTATGCAGACATACAGGGCAAAAACAAGCATATAACTGAAAGTGTTAATTATGCACAAAGAATACAAGAAGGGGTATCAATAAAAGTTAGTGAAATAAAGCAAGTAATTCCTGAATTCTTTTTGGTCAATAGTCCATTGGATATTGTGAGTGGCGATTTTTATTGGTTCCATGATTCAAAAGAATATACCATAATTATTGCAGCTGATTGTACAGGACATGGTGTACCAGGGGCCTTTATGTCAATGATAGGAATCACCTTATTGAATCAAATAATTCAGTTAGAAAGAATTACTGATCCTGGTTTAATATGCAAAAGACTGGATGAGGAAATTGTAAATACGTTACACCAGGAAAAAAACAGTAAAAGTTATGATGGCATGGATATTTCAGTATGTAAGCATATTAAGAAAGATAATGCTCTTCATTATTGCGGTGCCATGAACAGCCTGTTTTATGTTAAAAACAACAAATTGGAAGTTGTTGAACCTGAAAAATATTCATTAGGGGGCGATTATGGTATTGAAAAAAAGTTTACTACCCAAATCATAAAAAACATTAAAGGTTCATATATATATATATATTCTGATGGTTACCAGGATCAGTTGGGAGGACCTTTAAAAAAGCCCAGAAAATTTTTGGTAAGAAATTTTAAGATATTATTAGAAGGGATACATCAATTTGGAGCCGAAATACAGAAACAAATATTGGAAGAAGAACTTAAATATTGGTTGGGTGATAGAAGGCAAAGTGATGATATTTTAGTAATTGGATTTAAATTGTAGCCACCAAAAAAATAGCAAAATTTTTTTTAACATCATTCTTGTTGCTAATCAGGGAAATTTCTGTGTTCTGTCCAAATATGCTTTATTTTTAACAGGTTAAGGGACAGGGGTACAGTCCAGAGTTCTGTACCAGGATTCCTATAAAGTCAATTCAGATTATTAACCCGGGCAAAAAATCCTCATCTTTAAACTGCTGAAATTAAGTTTTTCAAACTTGGTAAATCATGCTGTTATCAAAGATATTGACATAAATAGATCGGTTTCAGCTTTTCCTCTTTTTGCTCCTTTTTTGCACCGTTTATTGTGTTCGACACTGTGTTCAATAAATTTATAATTTGCTGATAATAAATAAATTAAAATAAAATGAGGCTCCGCCTTCTCTTTCCGAAGCTTTAGAAAAGGAGAACCTCATTTATGTTATACCCGTTTCTTTCATCACTATTTTTGAAATACTTTGGTTCAGTCTGTCCGTTATATATTCCAATACCGGTCAAATCTGATAAATCACCATTGCAATATGTATCACTTTTTTGGTTATTTACAGGATCGCCAAATTGCAATAATTTTATAAGCAACCGTCCGTCAATATCCGTTACTGTAATTCAAGCTCAACTACTAAAGGAATACTATCATATTGTTTTAATTCTGCATTTGTGAAAATATTAAAATAAAGTTGATAACCAAGTTTATCAACCAGCAAAGTATAGTCATCAAACCCATCTCTAAGGGTAACAATATTATCAACTATTGAATCTAAATCTTGGGCATAAAAATAACCACCACTAAGCACAGTTAAATCCGCATCTAATAATTTATCTGTACCTAATTCAGAAACATTCATTAAAAACTGAAAAGTCTTTACTTCAGTTAAAACGAAACGAATGAGTCCAAAATCTTCAGGTTCAAGATTTTCGGTACTTATTACTTCAATATCGACAGCTTCACTTTCTTTTTCCATAACGTCAAAAAATACAGGCAGGGCATCTGAAACATTAAAATCCATAGGTGAATCTTCGATTGGACAAGCAAAAGTGATACTGTCAGAATCATTAACGACATAAAACTCTGTTACTTTATACTCACCAAATGGAAGTGTAATTTTATTTGTAATAAAGGAATCACCCATTTTATAAACTTTTAATTCATACTGGGTATAATCCGTTGGGCTCCCATCGCTTTCTTGTACAGTAATAATTATTCTATCTGCATCAATTAAATCATAAGCTTGGGTACTTTTTAAATTAGAAGTGCTTTTTGAAATAACATTGAAACTGACTTCAACATTTTCAAAATTGTCGGATTCCTTTTGGCATGCATACCAAAAAACTGAAATACTAATTAAACATGTTACGACTAAAATTTTTAATACTTGCTTTTTCATGATTTGGGGATTTTAAAGGTTTGTGAATATTTGATTTTTATTGGTATTGAGTAATATTGTTTCTTTTCGTACAGTCACACTACATATATTAAATATAATAAATTTATTTTTATAAACAGAATATTTTGTTATAAATATTACCATTTGCTTAATCAAATAAAAAAGTAATTGAAAAAATTAAGCCTTTTATTGAAAAAGAAATTTTCTGTTTCTGTTTGCTCAAACTCACCTTCACACTTTTACGGTTTGGAGTGTGATTATCGGGCAAGAGCGGAAAATGAAAACGGGAAAATGATTTTATCCTTCACGATCAACACCCACACAAAAAAAGTTGACAGCAATGTACTTTACACCGGTCTCAAAGTGTGAAAAGTTTGAAATGGCTTTATTTTTTATGTCACATTAATTTTTTAAAAGTATTAATCCTGATCATAAAAATAACTTAAAGATTATATCATTTAGTCCTGGTTTAAAGTACTTTTGAAATTATATTTATCGAGATGCACATGATAATAGCGCACAGGGGTGAATCGTACATTGCCCCGGAAAATTCCTTATCGGCCATAAATATGGCATGGGAAAATGGGGCCAAAGCAGTGGAAATTGATATTCACCTTACTGCTGATAAGGAAATAGTTGTTATTCATGATAAACACACTGGACGTATTGGCGATAAAAAAATTTGTGTTGCCAAATCAACATTACAAAAGCTTCAAAGTGTTGACATTGGAGTGAAAAAATCACCTGAGTTTAAAGGTGAGAAAATACCAACATTAACTGAAGTTATAAAAACGGTGCCTGGGAATGGAAGATTAATAATTGAGATGAAATGTAAAAAAGAAATTATTCTGCCTTTAACCGAATCATTGCGAAAATCAGGATTAAAAAAGAATCAGATAGAAATTATTTCTTTTGATTTAAAAACACTTTCTCTGGCGAAAAAAGAAATGCCACAATATAAAATGCTTTGGCTTCTGGATTTTTCCTGGCATGAACAGATATTAAAAATTAATGTTGAAAAAATAATCAATCGTTTGACTACTGGTAATTTAGATG